>JBKBMM010000009.1:0-15282 GCA_046295835.1 Caldimicrobium sp. | reverse complement strand
ACTATGGCAAAGGATTCCCCTAAATAAAACCTTTTAGCCCAACTTAACTGTAAAGAAGAAGGCTTTGTATAAAAAAGCTCATAAAAAATTTCCTGAAAAACACTTATTTGGGATTCTACAAAAATAAAAGGCTTTAATTCCTTTAATTTATTGTCTCTTTCTAATATTTTACCTAATTTATTTAAGGTTAAATCTTTTTCTAAAGGTATTTCTACTTTTAAACATTTTTCACAAGGGAGGCCTTTTGAGAGTCTCTCGTCAGAAATAATTCCTCCACAATTTGGGCAACCATGAGCAAGATAAAAAAGCATAAACCATCCCCTTTAAAAAAAATTGTTATCAAATAATAGAGGAATTTTGAAATTTTCCAAGAGGATTTTAGAATAAGTCTTTGGCTAAAAAACTTGGAAAAGGGGATGAATAAAGGTATAATATTAATATGTTTTATAAAGAGATTTTACTTAGTTTTGGCGAAGGTGGTGAGGAGACCCAAAAATTTATAGAAGAATTCCTTTTAAGATACATTGGTAATAACTATTTAAAGGTGCTTGAAGATGCCACTATACTTCCGCTACCTTCGAAGACCATTCTTTTTACTACGGATAGTTTTACCGTAAAGCCCCTTTTTTTTAAAGGAGGTGATATAGGCAAGTTATCCATAATAGGCACTTTAAATGATTTAGCAGTAATGGGTGCAAGACCTATATATCTCTCATTAAGCTTTATTATTGAAGAAGGATTACCTTTTACAGACTTCGAAAAGATTCTGGTAAGTATCAAGGAAACCTTAGAAGAAAATGAGGTTTTAATAGTAACAGGAGATACAAAAGTGGTACCTAAAGGGGCTGCGGATGGTCTTTTTATTAATACTTCTGGAATAGGAGAAATTCTATATCCAGGACTTTCTTCCAAAAATTTAATACCAGGAGACCTAATTTTAGTCTCTGGTACTTTGGGAGATCACGGGGTTTGTATCTTAGCAGAAAGAGAAGGTTTTCAATTAGAGATAGATTTGGAAAGTGATTGTGCCTCACTTTTTCCACTTCTTTACCCTCTTTTTTTAGAAAAAATAGAAATTCATGCTATGAGAGATCCCACGAGAGGCGGATTAGCTGCTATACTTCACGAATGGGCAAAAGCTTCTCAAGTAGATATTTTAATTTATGAAGAAAAAATTCCCTTAAAAAAACAAGTTGTCACCTTTTGTGAGATTTTTGGTTTTGAACCCTATCATTTTCCTTCAGAAGGTAAGGTGGTTATAGCAGCACCTAAACATTCTGCAGATAAAGTTTTAAGCATACTTAAAAATCACCCCTTAGGGAAAGATGCTCAAATCATTGGAGAAGTAATGAAAAAAAGCGATTCTCCTAAGGTATTTTTAGAAACACCTTATGGAACTCGGAGATATCTTGAGCAGATAAGGGGAGAGTTTTTACCCAGGATTTGTTAAAATCTTACTTTTTGACTTTTTGCAGTGAAAAAAGCTTATCAAATTGTGGTCAGAGGGATTGTTCAAGGAGTTGGTTTTAGACCCTATGTCTTTAACTTAGCTAAAATTTATAACCTCACTGGGTGGGTTAAAAATACCCAAAAAGGGGTAGAGATTAGGATAGAAGGAGAAGAGGAGCAATTAAAAAAATTCATAGATCTTCTTCCTCAAAGGGCTCCTTCTCATGCAAAAATTTTTTCTCTTTTTATTGAGGAAGTGCCCTTGTCTCATTTTGAGCATTTTGTAATTCTTAAAGGAGAAAGAGCTAATCAAGTGGAGTTTGATCTTTTACCAGATTTAGGCATATGTGAGGATTGTTTAAGAGAATTGGTAGATCCAACAGATAGACGATTTGAATATCCTTTTATTACTTGTACTTTATGTGGTCCTCGTTTTAGCGTTATAGAAAGCCTTCCCTATGAACGAGAAAATACTACTATGAAATATTTTCCTTTATGTGAGAGGTGTAGAGAAGAATACGAGAATCCTGAAAATAGACGTTTTCATGCTGAAACCACTGCTTGTCCCCTATGTGGTCCTAAGATTGAACTTTATAATGCTCAAGGAATCCTTGTAGCTGAGGATAGGGAAGCACTTTTTAAAGCCCAAAAAGCTATAGAGGAAGGAAAAATTCTTGCTTTAAAGGGTTTAACTGGTTTTCATTTAATAGCAAGAGCAGATGATTCTTTGGTTATCGAAATCTTAAGAAATAGAAAATTGAGAAAGAAAAAACCTTTTGCAGTGATGGTTAAAAACTTAAGTGAGGCAGAAAAATATGTTTTTCTTTCGGAAAAAGATAAAGAACTTTTAGCAGCTCCTATGGCACCAATTTTGATTCTACCAAGTAAAGGAAACCTCCCCTATAATTTAAATGAAGGACTTAAAGAGCTTGGTATTTTTCTACCATATACTCCTCTACACTATCTTCTTTTGAAAGACCTTCCTTTCCCTATAATTTGTACATCTGGAAATCTATCAGAGGAGCCTCTTCTTTTTGAAAATGATGAGGCTTTTGAGAAGCTTTCTAAAATTGCTGACCTCTTTTTAGTGCATGATAGGCCTATTAAGAGGCCATTAGATGATTCAGTGATTAAAAAGGCTGGCTCTTTTTACATAATGGTGAGAAGAGGAAGAGGTTATACTCCTTTACCTCTGCACCTGAGTTTTGAGGTGAGTAAACCTATTTTAGCTGTAGGAGCTCACGAGAAAAATACCATTTCTCTTGCTTACCAGAATAAAATTATTGTAAGTCAACATATTGGAGATCTTGATAATGAAGAAGTTTTAGCCCGTTTTAAAAAAACAATAGAAGATTTTTTAGAACTTTATAACATAAACCCTTTGATAATTGTAGCTGATTATCATCCCTTTTATGCTTCCACCAAATGGGCTAAACAATGGGGTAATGAGAGGGGAATACCAGTTGTATTTGTTCAGCATCATATAGCTCATCTTTATTCTGTTTTGGCTGAAGAAGGTATTAATGAAGGAGAATTTTTAGGTATAGCCTGGGATGGGACAGGATATGGTCTTGATCATACCATTTGGGGTGGAGAATTTTTTTATCTTAATGGTACTCAATATAATAGAGTTTATACCTTCAGGCCCTTTAAACTGTTAGGTGGGGAAAGGGCAATTAAAGATATTCGTAGAACAGCCCTTTCAATACTTCTTGAAATTTTTGGTGAAGAAGCTTTAAATCTGCCTCTACCTTTCTTAAAAACCTTTGAAGAAAAGGAAATACTACTTCTTTTTAAGGCATGGAAAGAGGGTATAAATTCACCACTCTCATCTTCTGTGGGGAGACTTTTTGATGCAGTATCTGCCCTTTTAGCTCTTTGTTATAATAATACATACAGTGGAGAGGCAGCCATGCGTCTTGAAAGTCTTTATAGTTGGGATATTAAAGAAAATTTTGAATTTGAGGTCTTAGATAATTTTTACATAGATTGGGAACCAATGTTCAAAGGTATCTTGGAAGATCTTAAAAAAAGGAAAGAGCCAAACATTATAGCCACTAAATTTATAAATACCCTTGCACGAGTGGTACAAGATATAGCAGTGAGAGTAGGCCTAAACAGCATTTGTTTATCAGGGGGAGTAATGATGAATTCACCTTTAGTCCAAAGGTTAGAAGAACTTCTTACTAAAAAGGGCTTTTCAGTTTATAAAAACAAAAATTTCCCACCCAATGACGGAGGCCTCTCATTAGGACAAGCTTATTTTACAGCCCTTTCTTTAAGAGAATAAGCTATCCCCCAGTCTTTTAATTTAAGAAGGATTAAATTTATAAGTTTTTCAATATTTTCTTCTACTTCTATAGAAATATCTAATCCTGGATCTATGGCCTTAGGCTCTATACCAGCAAGCCAAATCTCTCTAAAGGATTTGCCTTTAAATTTTAAAACATTTAAAAGATCAAGAAAATTAGTTTCGTGTAAGGATATTTTTTCTAAAAGGGATTCAGAAAATTCATTTAGATTTAGAAAATAAAGAGTTCCGGGCTTATTTTCACCTTTAATAGCATCAATAACTAAAAGATACTCGGCTTCTTCTAAATAAGGTAAAAGATAAAAGGCCCCAGTTTCACCCTCAAGAAGCGAGACTTCCTTTGGAAAATGGTATAAAGACTTAAGTTTTTCCACTACCTTTACACCAAGACCTTCATCTCTGAGAAGGATATTTCCTAAGCCAAGAAGAAGAATTTTTGCCATGAGGCATGTGAAGGAAAATTTATATATGCGGGAGGGGGGACTTGAACCCCCACGGGGAAATCCCCATCGGATCCTAAGTCCGAAGCGTCTACCATTCCGCCACTCCCGCTCTTTCACTTTATATATTTAACATCCTTATGGGGAATTTCAATATACCCTCCTTCTATCCAAAAGATTGTTTCATTTAAAAGTATTTAAAAAAAATATGATATAGGTATAATTGATTTTATGGCAAAAACCTGGACATGGGAAAACAACTTCCTTAAATTTTTTCCTCTTCTTATAAAAAAATCTCTTAAAGACAACCTTCTCCTCTATGCCCAAGGCTTAACCTATAATACTTTGTTAACCCTTATTCCTATCTTAGGTCTTATTGTCTCTTTAGGAAGAAGTTTTTTGAAGGAAGATATGCTTATTCAACAGAGTTTTATCTTCCTATCTAATTATTTAAATGCCGATGCTCTCATCGCTGCTATGGAAAAGATTATAAAACTTATTGAAAACTTAAAAGAATTACCCTTAGGAAGATTTAGTCTACTTTTCTATTTTTTGATGAGCTTGGGATTGCTTTTTCAATTAGAAGATGTTTTAAATCGTATTTTTTTAAGCTATAAGAGAAGAAGCCTTAAAGAAAGGGTGCTCTTTTACTGGATTGTGATGACCTTTGCTCCCTTTATCTTTTTTCTTCCTCTTTTACTTCAAACCTCTTTAAAGGGTTATATAAATTTTAAACTTGTAAGTTATTTCCTTTTTTTATGGTTATTTTTCTATCTTCTCTACATCTATTTTCCAGCACGAAAGGTAAGTAAAGTTGCAGCTTTAAAAGGTGCCCTATTTACTACCTTTCTCTGGTATCTCTTTTCTTTCCTCTTTGGTATTTATGTGAAAAAAGCTGTGGCCTATTCTAAACTATATGGATCCCTCTCAGTTTTTCCTATTTTTATACTCTTTCTCTTCTTAAATTGGATTATTTTTCTTATTGGGGCAGAGATTACTTATCTTTTAGAAAAAAAGTTATCAAGAAAAAGGTTAATCCCTCTTTCTTATCCCGGAGGATTAGTTCTTCTTTTAGTTTATATAGCAGAAAAATTTTATCAGGGAACAAATGTTTTTCTTAAAGATTTAGAAAGAGATCTTCCCTATAGTGAAGAAGATCTTCTTCGGGGTATACAAGAACTTGTGAAAAGAAAATATATAAGGGTAAAGGATGAGGAAATCTTTTTTAAAATCCCTCCAGAGAAGATAAAAATTTTAGACCTTTTAGTGGCAGAGGATTTAAAAATTTTTTATCAAACTTATATTCTCCCTAAGGGGTTAGAGGAGGCCTCTACCCAGTTAAAAGGAATCTTGAACCTATCCTTGAAGGATTTAATTTCTATAAAAAGAGACGAGTAGGTGTTAGTTAAGAAAGGTGGTTATAGAGGAAAAAGAGGTTGATTTTCTACTTATTAATCCCTGGATTTATGATTTTTCAGCTCATGATTATTGGCTAAAACCTTATGGACTTTTAAAATTAGCTGGATTTTTACGAAAAGAAGGTTACCAAATATACTATTTAGATTTACTTGATCCTTATCATCCAGATTTACCCAAGGCTCCTAAAAGAAAAACCTTTGGAACGGGGCATTTTTATAAAGAAATTGTGCCTAAACCAGCCTTTTTAAAACATATTCCCAGAAAATTTTACCGATATGGACTTCCTTTTGATTTTTTTTTGAAGGAGATAAGCTTACTAAAATTTAAAGCAGTTATGCTAACTTGTACTATGACCTATTGGTATCCAGGGCTATTTGTGCTGATAGATTTTTTTGCAAAACATTTTCCTGAGATACCTCTTTATATTGGAGGAATTTATTCTAAGCTTTGTGAAGCTCATCTGAGAAATTTCCTTGAGAGTCATTTTCCCTGGGCAAAAGTTGAGATAATCTTCAAAGATCTAAAAACTTTTGTGGAGGACCTTAAAAGGAGATGGAAGCCCTCTGGAATTCCTTATTCCTATGCCTATCCTGCTTTTGATTTACAGAGAAAAATTCCCTATGTGGTACTTTTAACCTCTGAAGGTTGTCCCTTTTCATGTCCTTATTGTGCTTCAAAGAAACTTTATCCAGTCTTTCGACAAAGACCTTACCAAGAGATTGCAGAAGAGATTAAATATTGGCATAGAGAGTATGGTGTGCTTGATTTTGTTTTTTATGATGATGCCCTGCTAGTAAACTTTGAAAGACATTTAGCTCCCCTTTTAGAATCTGTGCTTTCAGAAAATCTAAAGGTTCGCTTTCATACTCCTAATGCCCTTCATGCCCGTTTTATTACCAAAGAAGTAGCTCAACTTTTAAAAAGAGCTGGATTTGTTACTCTAAGACTGGGACTGGAAAGGGTAGAGGACCGTGTAGATAACAAGGTTACTGTAGAAGAATTTATAGAGGCTATAAAAAATTTGAAAGAGGCATCTTTTACCGGAAGAGAAGTAGGGGCTTATATACTTTATGGACTTCCAGATGAAAATTGGGAGGCAGTAAAAAAAAGTCTTTCTTTTTTAGAAAAGCTGGAGGTTTCTCCCTTTTTGGCTGAATTTTCTCCTATCCCTGGAACCCACTTTTTTGAATTAACTAAAGCCATCTCTCCCTATCCCTTAGAAGAGGAACCACTCTGTCATAATAATACCATCTTTCCTGCCCTGAAAAACCCTCCCTGGGATGTAATTCAAGAAATAAAAAATTTGGCTCGAAAAATAAGAATAAAATTAAAAGGTTAGTCTATTATTCTTTAAAAACCCTCTTAAAAATGACCTCAATTTGATTTAAATAGCTCTTTAAATCAAAGAGTTTTTCTAACTCTTCTTGAGTGATTATTTCTCGTACTTTTGAGTCTTGGAGAAGTAAATCTTTGAAATGTAAAGATTTATCTTTCCACACTTGCATAGCCTTTTCTTGGACAATAGCATAAGCTTCTTCTCTTGTTAGTCCTTTATCAACTAAGGCAAGAAGGACTCTTTGAGAAAAGATAAGGCCTCTTAATAAATTTAAGTTTTCTAACATTTTTTCAGGATAAACTTGTAGGTTTTTAATTACATAGGTTAGCCTTGCTAAGGCGAAATCAGCAAGTGTTGTAGCTGAGGGGAAGATCATTCGCTCTGCTGAGGAATGACTTATATCTCTTTCATGCCAGAGAGTAACATTTTCTAAAGCTGGAATGACATAACCCCTTATGGTTCTGGCAAGTCCGCAGAGGTTTTCTGTTAGAATAGGATTTCTTTTATGGGGCATGGCAGAAGAGCCCTTTTGCCCTGTTGTGAAAGGTTCTTCAGCTTCAAGCACTTCTGTCCTTTGTAAATGCCTTATTTCAGTAGCTATTTTTTCAATAGATGAGGCAAGAATGGCTAAGGCACATAAATATTCTGCATACCGATCTCTTTGTACAATCTGATTTGAGATGGGTTCTGGTTTTAGACCCAATTTTTCACAGGTATAGGCTTCAACTTCCATGGAAAGGTGAGCAAAAGTCCCCACGGCCCCAGAAATTTTTCCATAAGAGATATTTTCTTTAGCCCTTTTTAGCCTTTCTTTATTTCTTTTCATTTCTTCATAAAAAAGAGCCATTTTAAAGCCAAAAGTAATAGGTTCGGCATGAATCCCATGTGTTCTGCCTATCATAGGCGTATCCTTGTATTGAAAAGCCCTTTCTTTGAGGGCTTCTAAAAGATTATCTACATCTTCAATTATAATTTCCATAGCCTTTTTAAGTCTATATGCCATAGCAGTATCTAACATATCAGAAGAAGTCATCCCCAGGTGAAGAAATCTGGCAGAAGGGCCAGCAATTTCTGCAAGATGAGTAAGAAAGGCAATCACATCATGCTTAGTTTCTTTTTCAATCTCTTCCACTCTTTGCACATTTTCTTTGGTAAATCCCTTTTCCATATAAGGGGTGAGCTTTTCTTTTAATATTTGATAGTCCCTCTCAGATACTTTTCCAAGTTTATACCAAGCCTCCATAGCATAAAATTCTACTAAAAGCCAAGATCTAAGTTTTTCTTCTTCACTCCAAAGCCTTTTCATAACTTCTCTTGTATAACGGGGTATCATCTTTCCTTCCTCCTTATGTTTTCTAAATTATATCATATTTTTTTTCCTCTTGTATTTTCTTTAATTAAGATTTAGAATGATTTATAAAAAGAAGAGTAGGGGGAGCAGGATGAAGCTTGCTATTATTGGAGCAGGAGCAGTAGGCACAAGTTGTGCTAAATGGGCTATGATAAGGAGAGCAGCTCAAGAGATAGTACTTATGGATATAGTTCCAGATTTAGCCAAGGGCAAGGCCTTAGATTTAGCTCAAAGTGCTCCTCTCTATGGGTTTTCTGGAAAAATTTATGGCACAGAGGATTTTTCACATCTAAGTGAGAGTGAGGTTGTGATAATTTGTGCTGGAAAACCAAGAACTCCAGGAATGAGTAGAGAAGATCTTCTAAAGATTAATGCCGAAATAGTTAAATCTTGTGCAGAAAAAATCCGCACTTATGCCCCTTATAGTAAGGTAATTGTAGTTTCCAATCCTCTTGATGCTATGGTATATGTTGCCTATAAAGTAACTAATTTTCCTAAAGAGAGAGTCATGGGAATGGCTGGAGTACTTGATTCAGCTCGTTATCGCTATTTTATTGCAGAGGCCTTAGGAGTTTCCCCTAAGGATGTTCAAGCTCTCGTCATGGGAATTCACGGAGATCTTATGATCCCTTTAGTTCGCTTAGCAAATGTTTCAGGTATCCCAATTACCGAGCTTTTATCCCAAGATAAAATTCAAGAAATAGTAGAACGCACAAAATTTGGTGGTGGGGAAATTGTGAGCCTTCTAAAAACAGGAAGTGCCTTTATAACTCCAGGGCTTGCTACCATTGAAATGGCAGAAAGTATCCTTAAAGACGAGAAGAGAGTCTTGTCTTGCTCAGTGCTTTTAGAAGGAGAATATGGGCTATCAGGTGTGTTTTTAGGGGTCCCTGTTATTTTAGGCAAAAATGGGGTTGAGAAGATAATAGAAATCAAACTTACAGAGGAAGAAAGAGATCTTCTCCATAAATGCAAAGTTGCCTGTGAAAATCTTATTCAACAAATAACTTTCTAGTCTCTGCAAAGCCACTATCTAACAATTGTTAACTTTCTTTTCTTGACAGGAAGCTATTGAGAAGTTAAAATTTAATTTAAAAAATAATTTATTCTTAAAAGATTATATGGAAGAGAGCCTTAAAGAGAGATTATGGGTATTGGTTGAGACTCCTATTTTAAAAAAGGGGATGGAGCTTGTGGATTTAGAATGGAAAAGAGAAAGATCAGGTTGGGTACTAAGATTGTATATTGATAAGCCAGGAGGGGTTACCATAGGAGATTGTGCTAAAATAAGTGAAATTGTGGGGAAAATTTTAGATAAAGAGAATCTTATTCATCATTCTTATAATCTTGAAGTTTCAAGCCCAGGGATTGAACGCCCTTTAAAAAAGAAGGAACATTTTGAGAGATTTAGAGGTGAAAAGGCTAAAATTACCCTGAAAGATCCCTTGGAAGGAAGAAGAAATATCACGGGAATTATCCTTGGAGTTAAAAAGGAAATAGTTGAAATTGAAGCAGAAGGAAAGGTTTGGGAGATTGAGCTTGATAAAATTAAAAAGGCCCATCTTCAACCGGAGTTAAGTTTTAAATAAAATTATAAGGAGAGAAATAAATGCAAGCTCAAAAGGAGTTAAAAAAGATCGTTGAAGCTTTAAGTAAGGAGAAGGGTTTATCTAAGGAGATTGTGGTTGAAGCCTTGATTGAGGGATTGAAAACAGCAGCTAAAAAGAAGTATGGAAATAATGTGCAAATTGAAGTGAAATATGATGAAGAAACAGGGGAGATTGAGATTTATCTTCTAAGAGAGGTTGTGGATAAGGTGGTTGATCCAAAAAGGGAAATTTCCTTTGAAGAGGCAAAAGCCCTTTCTCCAAATGTGAGTATAGGTGATATGATAGGAGAAAGAGTAAATCTTCAAGATTTGGGAAGAATTGCAGCACAGATTGTAAAACAACTTTTTTCACAAAGAATCAGACTTGCAGAAAAAAAATTAATTTATGAGGAGTATAAACACAAATTAGGTGAAATAGTAACTGGTTATGTACATCGTTTTAATAAAAGAGATATTATTCTTAATTTAGGAAGAGCTGAAGCCCTTCTTCCTGAAGAAGAGCAAATCCCCAATGAGAGATATCATAGAGGAGACAGAGTAAAAGCTATTATTATTGAGGTCTATCATCAGAGAGAGCCTCAAATTGTTGTTTCAAGGTCTCATCCCAGTTTTATCAAGAAGCTTTTTGAGAGAGAGGTGCCAGAAATTCAAGAAGGTTTGGTTAAGATTGTGGCTATTGCCAGGGAACCTGGCTCTCGCACCAAAATAGCTGTTACCTCTACAGACCCAAATATTGATCCTGTTGGCTCCTGCGTGGGAGTGAGAGGTTCTCGCATTTCAGCAGTCCTACAAGAAATTAAAGGAGAAAAAATAGATGTGGTACTCTATGATAAAGATCCAGCTAAATTTGTCTATAATGCCCTCTCACCAGCAGAATGTACTAAGGTAATTGTGGATGAAAAAAATAAAACTTTAGAAGTAGTAGTCCCTGATGATCAACTTTCCTTAGCTATAGGAAGAAAGGGAGAAAATGTGAGATTAGCCTCCAAATTAGTAGGATGGCGAATTGATATCTTTAGTGAAACTCAATACTTAAGAAGACAAGAACCTGAATTCTTAAAACTAATTAAAGTTACAGGTTTATCTGATGAAATTGCTGGGTATTTATACGAAGCAGACATTAAAGATCTTAAAACCTTGGTTGAGACACCTATGGAAGGAATTATTCAGTTAACCAAACTTTCAGAAAAGGAGGTCCAAGAGATTATAGATAAAGCCAAGAAGGCTTTAAATATTTAAACAATTTAAATGGCTAAAAAGAGCCATCTTCCGGAGAGAACTTGTGTTTCTTGTAGAAAGAAGACCTTTAAAGCTGAACTTATTCGTTTTGTAGTTAAAGAGGGGAATATAATTTTGGATGAAAAAGGTATTCTCCCTGGAAGAGGCGCCTATCTTTGTCGAGAATGTTTTCCCCTAAGAAATCTTCCTAAAATTCAGAATAAACTGAAAAAGGCCCTAAGACTGCAGAAAAATTAAAAAATAAGAAGGGGAGAGAAATGAAAGTCTTTATATTGGGCGGCACAGGCTTTATTGGAAAATATTTAACAGATTTCTTTTTAGCCAAAGGGTGGGAAGTAATTCTCCTTGTGAGAAATCCAGCTAAACTGAGAAATTTGACTCCTAAAGTGGAGATAGTCTTAGGTGATGCCATGAATGGTGGTGACTGGCAAAAGAAAGTGGCAGAGGCTAATTTAGTGATAAATCTTGTAGGTGAAACTATATTTAGAAGATGGAGTGAAGATTATAAAAAAAAGCTATGGGAATCAAGGATATTCTCCACAGAGAGAGTTGTTGAGGCAATCTCCTCGACACAAGTTCTTTTTAATGCAAGTGCTGTGGGATACTATGGAGATGGTGGTGAGATAGAATTAACAGAAGATAGCCCTAAGGGAAATCTTTATGTCTCTGAGTTGTGTGAGGCTTGGGAGAAAGCAGCTTTAAAAGGGGAAAAGCGTGGGGCAAGGGTTATAATTGGGAGATTTGGAATTGTTCTTGGTAAAGGCGGAGGAATGCTTTCTGTAATATTACCTATTTTTAAAGTAGGCTTAGGAGGAAGGCTTGGCTTAGGTAGACAATGGTTTCCATGGATCCATATAGAAGATTTATCGAGAGCTATTGAATTTTTATATGATAAAGGGGCTCAAGGGATTTTTAATCTAACCTCGCCATACCCCATTAGAAATTCAGATATGACAAAGATTTTAGGAAAAATTTTAAAACGACCCACCCCTTTTATTGTGCCCAAATTTATCTTAAAATTACTTTACGGAGAATTAGCAAAAGTAATTATGGCAAGTGCCAAAGTTGTTCCTAAAAGACTTTTAGAGATGGGTTTTTCCTTTAAATACCCTTATTTTGAAGAGGCACTTAAAGTTTCTCTTACATCTTAAAATTCTTCTTCCTCTTCTAATAAATCTTCCTCTGCCACATACACTGGCTCTTCCACAAATTTTTCTTCCCTTTGGGTAGGAATATGAGGTACTCTAATAATTTCTCTTAATTGATCAAGCTCTAAGGAAAGATCAGGATCCTCTTGACATATTTCACAATGACTTATATGCCTTTCCACCAGTTCCATCATTTTTATAGGAGAAAGGGTAAAGGATCTTACCTGTTGATACCATTCACTAAGCAAGGTTCTTAGCCTATGGCATTGCATTTTTCACATCTCCTTTTTAAGGTTTTAAGGATAATTCAATTATTTTAATTTACCTTCGGAAAAAGAAAAGAGATTTTTAGCGGATAAAAAGGGTTTTTTGATAAGAAAAAAGGGCTTCAAGATAGGTATCTGTACCACCTCTAAAACCAACCTTAAGTTTATCCTCTAATTGATAATAATTTAAGCAAGTACCACATGTAAAAATTTCAGCTCCTCTTTTTTCTAATTCTTTAAGTTGCGGTAAGATGATATCATCTATTGTGGTCAGTCTAACACCTGTATTCATAAAGAAAATTCTATCGGGTATTAAATTGTGCACAAGCATAGTCTCAAAAAAACCTTTTAATAAGATTTTACCTAACTCTGGATCTTCTCCTATGTGATCTGAAGCCACAATGAGGAGTAATTTTTTCTTGGCTTCTTCTGTAGGACAAGTTATGGTATAATCTTCTTCTCCAAAGCCTTCTCCTTTTTCAATGAGGAGATGAAATTCTCCTTCAGCTTCCTTTACAGAAAGCAGTTTATGCCCTTGAGCAGATAGAAATTTTTCAATATTCTTTAGAGAAATTTCGCTATCAATTAATACCTTTATTTTTTCTCCTACAGAGATTTCTTCTAAAGCCTCTTTAGTCTTAATGACTGGCTGAGGACAAGGAAGCCCTCTTGCATCTACCTCTTTCATAAAATCTCCCTCTCACTACACTTTGAATTAAAATAATGGGTAGATATAAAAAATCAAATAAAAAATATCAATAAAAATGCAAAAATTTATGAAAAATACTTATAAAACGGTTGTTTTTATTAGTCTTATGGCAAAAAAGCCATCTAAATTATGTTTATGGGGATAGGTTTTAAGATACAAATCCTTTTCAATGAGTTCTTTTATTTGTTCTCCGCAATATTTTTTTAAGACAGGAAGGGGGGGATCTATTTTAAATTCAGGGTGCTTATTTAAAAAGCTTTTTATAACCTCTTCATTTTCTTCGGGTTCTAAACTACAGGTGGCATAGACAAGAATTCCTCCTTTTTTTAGGTAAGGGCTTAGGCCTTCTAAAAGGCGCAGTTGTCTTGCTGGAATTTCTATCAAATCTTTTTCTGTGCGAGCCCATTTGATATCAGGATGTTTTCTTATAACACCTGTGCCGGTACAAGGAGCATCAATAAGTATTTTATCAAAGGTTTTTACACCTATTTCTTTAATTTTTTCTACTATGTCACCTACAATAATTTTTGGTTCTTTAAGTCCCAGTCTTTTAAAGTTTTCCTTTAATTTTTCAATTCTCCAGGGATAAAGTTCAGCTGCCCAAACTTGGGCTTTATTATGGGTGAGTTCTGCAATATGAGTGGTCTTTCCGCCTACTCCAGCACAGGCATCAAGGATTTTTTCACCAGGTTGGGGATCAAGAAGAAGGGTGACTATTTGACTGGCTGAGTCTTGGACACTAAACCATCCAAAGGGGAAACCCTTTAGATCTGTGATTTTTCCTCTAAAATCTTTTAAAAGAATTCCATAGGGGCTATAAGGACATGGCTCAGCTGAGGGCACTTCTTCTTTTCTAAGATATACCAAGAAATTTTCTCTACTTACTTTTAAAGGATTAATTCTTATAGTTAAGGGAGGCCTGTCATTGCTTGCCTTTAAAAGTGCTTCTAATTCTTCTAAGCTCCATCTTTTAAACCATCTTAAAATTAACCACTCAGGAAAGGAATATTTTATACTTAAATAAAAAAGTGGGTGCTCCTTTGAAGGGCAGGGCAGAGAATTTCTACTTTTAGCAATGGTACTAAGTACAGCATTTACAAAGCCTCTAATCCAACTTCCTCTTCCCCTTTTTGATAAAATTTTCAAAGTCTCTGCAATTACTACTCCCTCAGGAATATGAGTAAATAATATCTGATAAGCTCCTAATCTTAAACTATTTTTCACTTCCAAATCCATTTCATCTAAGGGTGTATCTGAGGCTCTCCCAATAATAAAATCCAAATAGTATAAATGGCGTACCACTCCATTTACTAATTCGCCAACTAAAGCCCTATCTCTTTCATCAGGTAGCACACTTTTGGAAAGGATTTGTGAAAGAATTTCATCTAAAAGGGGTTTATTTTTTTCCCAACGAAGTAATATTTTTAGTGCTACTGCCCGGGGATTACTTTTAGGAAGCTTTCCCATTTAAGACCTCTCTTTTTTAAAATCTTCTTCATTAAGTCCATTTAAGGGCTAATTGTTTAAGACTAAAAAGTCTATCTCTAAGAATGGCTGCCCTTTCAAATTCATATTTTTTTGCTGCCTCTTTCATTTCTCTCTCTACTCTTTCCATCTCTGCTCTAAGTTCTTCTAAACTTTCAAAGTGCTCCTCAACTTCTACCACCTTTTCTAAATCCACATAGTCTGCTTCAACCATTTTCATTAGTGGATCTTCTAAGGATTTCACAATGCTTTGAGGGGTTATGTTGTGTTTTCTGTTATATTCTTCTTGAATTTTTCTTCTTCTTTCTGTTTCAAGGATGGCTTTTTTCATAGCAGGAGTAATTTTATCTGCATAGAGAATGTCTTTTCCATGTACATTCCTTGCTGCCCTTCCCATAGTCTGGATAAGGCTCCTTTCTGAGCGCAAAAAACCTTCTTTGTCTGCATCCAAAATTGCAACTAAACTAACTTCAGGAATATCTAAACCCTCCCTAAGGAGATTAATTCCAATAAGGACATC
>JBKBMM010000008.1:0-15695 GCA_046295835.1 Caldimicrobium sp. | reverse complement strand
AATATGGCACTTATTTTTTGTATATTTACAGCCCTTTGGGGACTTTTTTGGCTTTTTTTTATTATTATTGATGTTGTTAAACATGGAATTACTGCACTTACTCCAGCTCTTATATTTAATGACCCTGCTCCACCAGGAGTACCAGGGGGAGGATTGAAGCATGCCTTAATAGGGCATTTTCTAATTACACTCACGGCTACTTTAATTGGAGTACCTATAGGTATTTTAGGTGGGACTTTTTTAGCAGAATATGGTAGAAACTTTAGGATTTCTAAGTTAATCAGTTTTTTGGCAGATATTATGATAAGTATTCCAGCTATAATAGTAGGAGCCTTTATCTATGCCCTTTTAGTTAAGCCTATGGGACGGTTTAGTGGATTTTCCGGAGCAGTGGCCTTAGCAATAATAATGATCCCAGTTATTATAAGAACTACAGAGAGTATCTTATCATTAATTCCTTGGACTTTGAGAGAGGCAGCTTTTGCCTTAGGTGCACCTTATTATAAAATAATCTTTCAGGTAGTCTATCGAAGTGCAGGGGCAGGCATTTTTACTGGAGTTATTTTAGCCATAGCCAGAGTAACGGGAGAAGCCGCCCCTCTACTTTTTACCTCCTTTAATAATGCCTTTACTTCTTATAATTTGTTTCAACCTATGGCATCTCTTACAGTGACAATTTTTCAATACGCCCTTGGTCCTTATGAAGATTGGCATAAACAAGCTTGGGGCGCCTCTTTCCTCATTACCTTAGTAATTTTAGGGTTGGCCCTATTGGGAAGATATTTGATTAAAAGGAGGTTTAGAGATTGAATGTAGAAATTGAGATAAAGGGTTTAAATTTTTATTATGCAGGTAAGATCCATGCCTTAAAAAATATTAATTTGCAAATCTTTAAAAATAAAATAACTGCCCTTATTGGGCCCTCAGGTTGTGGGAAAACTACCCTTCTTAGGTGTATAAATAGAATTCATGATCTTTATCCCCATAATAGATATGAAGGAGAGATTTTTTTTAAAGGAAAAAATATTCTTTCTAAGGAGATTGACTTGATTGAACTTCGTTCAAGGATAGGAATGGTTTTTCAAAAACCTACCCCCTTTCCTATGAGTATTTTTGATAATGTGGCCTATGGACTTCGTTTAAAGGGAATTAAAAATAAGAAGGAACTGCAGGAGAGGGTAGAAAAGGCCTTAAGAGAGGCAGCTTTGTGGGATGAGGTTAAGGATATCTTACATCAGAGTGGGTTTAGTCTTTCTGGAGGGCAACAGCAAAGGCTTTGCATAGCAAGGGCAATTGCTGTTGAGCCTGAGGTTTTACTCTTTGATGAACCTACCTCTGCTCTTGACCCAATTTCTACTGGAAAAATAGAAGATCTGATTGTGCAACTAAAAGAAAAAATTACCATTGTTATTGTAACACATAATATGCAACAAGCTGCCCGTATTTCAGATTATACAGCTTTTATGTATCTTGGAGAGTTAATAGAAGTGGGGCCCACAGAAAAAATTTTTACTAATCCCGAAAAGAAACTCACTGAAGATTACATAACAGGACGTTTTGGTTAGAGAGCATTTTTGTGTCAAAGATTGAAAAGGTTGCCAAGGGTGCAACTTCTATAACCCTTGCGGTTTTTCTCAGTCGTATTTTAGGTCTAATAAGAGAGCAAGTTCTTGCCTATTTTTTTGGAGCAGGTAAGGCTATGGATGCCTTTGTAGTAGGATATCGCATTCCTAATTTATTACGAGATCTCTTTGCAGAAGGTGCATTAGGCTCTGCTTTTACTAAAGTTTTTACCTCTTATACAGAAAAAATTGGATTAGACTCTTCCCTAAAAAGGGCAAGCCTTCTCTTATCTAACTGGATAATTATTATCTCCTTTTTTGTAGTTCTCGGAATTATTTTTTCTCCTCAAATAGTTTCCATAATTGCTCCAGCTTTTAAAGAAGACCCTGAAAAATTTCAGCTTACCCTTTCTCTTACACGCATAATGATGCCCTTTTTGCTTTTTATAAGTCTCTCTGCTATATTTGCAGGGCTTCTTAATTCCCTTGACATTTTTTTTCTTCCTGCTCTGTCTTCAGGGATCTTTAATCTTTCCTCTATATTGATTGGCCTTTTGGGATATTATTTACTTCTTTCT
Organism: Caldimicrobium sp.; assembly: GCA_046295835.1. Lineage (GTDB taxonomy): Bacteria > Desulfobacterota > Thermodesulfobacteria > Thermodesulfobacteriales > Thermodesulfobacteriaceae > Caldimicrobium. The sequence continues at coordinate 13,555 of JBKBMM010000008.1, read as the reverse complement.
TATTCTTATGAGCCTATTTATGCCATGGCATTTGGTGTCTCCTTAGGAGGCCTTTTGCAAGCTTTGGTACAATATCCTCTTTTAAGAAAGAGAGGTTTTTTCTTTACCTTTAAATGGGATTTTAGTTTGCCAGAATTTAAGGAAACCCTGCAGCTAATTTTACCTGTGATTATAGGCTTTTCTGCTGTTCAGATAAACATTTTTATTAATACTTTTTTTGCCACCTCTTGCGGAGAAGGAGCGGTCTCTTGGTATAACTATGCCTTTCGGGTAATGTATGTACCTTTAGGGCTCTTTGGAGTAGGGCTTGCCCAGGCACTTCTTCCCGAACTTACAAGAACTTTAGCTAAAGGTGAAATAGAACAGGCTAAGGGAACCTATACTAAGGCTTTAATAATATCTTTGAGCCTCTCACTTCCTTCAGCTATTGGATTATTTATACTTTCTGAACCTATTATAAAAATTTTATTTGAGAGAGGAAATTTTTTAATTAGCGATACAAAAATGACCTCAGAGATTTTAAAAATTTTGATGTGTGCTTTACCTTTTTATGGACTTTCAAAAACAACTATACCTCTTTTTTATGCCCTTGGGAAAACAAAAATTCCCACTTTGGGAAGTTTTATATCTGTTGGTGTGAATTTGGGAGTGATTTTAGCTACTATAAAGACTTTAGGGATTTTAGGAGTAGCTTTGGGCACAACTGCTTCCCTTATTGCTCAAGCTCTTTTTCTTGTAGCCGCAGCTTCCCTAAACTTAAAGGGAATAGCCTATAAATTCCTTTTAAGAGGACTATTAACCTTGGGCCTTTCATCCCTTATTTTAGCCCTTTTTCTCCTTTGGAGCCTCTCTTTAAAGATTCCTCTTTTCTTAAAATTAATCTTCTCAATTCCTCTTGGTGCCCTATTATTTATTTTTCTTTGTAAGCTCTTTGGCCCAAGGGAAACCTATCTTTTCTATGTAAAACTTTTAGGGATTTTTAGAAAAAGTTAGCTAAATAGATCGATGCAATTCTATAAAAAGTATTTGCTCTTTTAAGGTAAGTGTGTTAAGAGGTTATTCTCAAAATACTTGAAAAAGGGGGGAAATTTTTATATAATGTACTGAATCTTAAAATTTATTAGGGCTCTTGGGGGAAAAACAATTTACACCAATCTTAGCTTAGCTAAAAAAGAAAAGGAACTTTTGTTAATTACCCTTTATGAATATCTGGAGGAAACCTTTTCTCAATTTCCCATAGCTTGTATTCCAGGATGTAATTCCTGTTGCACCACACGACTTTATGTTACCTCCCTTGAAGCAGAATATCTTTTTAAAGGTCTAAAGGAAGAGGATATACTTAATCTATATAACCTAAAAGACTTTATTTATCCTCGGCCTTCGCTATCTCATAATCAAATTGCTCTACTCTATTATTTAGGGAAGGAGCCTTCACTATTTGAGGAAGGTGAACCCTCAATATGTCCCTTTCTTACATCAGAGGGCTTATGTAAAGTTTATGAGAGGAGACCTGTTATTTGTAGGATTTTACTCTCCTTTGAGAAGTGCGCTCCAGGCAAACCAGCAGCCCTATCTCAGGAACTCTATTTAATGGGCCTTATTGCCTTACAAATAGTGGAAAACATAGATGTGGGCGGTCTTTATGGTAATCTTTTTGATCTTCTAAAGTTCTATTACGAACTTGAAAAAGGCACTCTTGAAGAAATCCCCTCTAATCTTTTATCTACCGTTGAATTTGAAGAACTCCCCCTTTTACCTGAAGAAAAAAACCTTAGGTCCTGGATAGGTAATCTTTATCGAAAAAAAATTAAGGATGATTTTACCTTCAGAGACCTCTTAGATGAGATAAAAAATCAGTTTAAAGCTCAAAAGAGACTCTCCTTTCTTGAAGATATTTGGAGTGAAGATGCTTAAAGCCAAAGTTGTAAAAAAGGACTTTCTTACAGAGAAGATTATACTTCTTTCTTTAGAAGTTCCAAAATCCCTTTTAGAGTCTTTTAAACCTGGTCAATTTTTGAAAATAAGGGTTTCTTTGCATTCCTATGATCCACTTTGCCCAAGACCCTTTACAGTGCATTTCATAGAAGAAAAGGCTTTGCAAATTTTGTTTCAAATAGTAGGCAGAGGAACCTATGTTTTAAGTAATGTAAAGGAAGGGGATGAGCTTGAAATTTTAGGGCCCTTAGGAAAACCTTTTCCAGAAGAAATGGAATTTCCTCTGGCTCTTTGTGCAGGAGGATTGGGAATTGCAGGTTTTGGCTTTTTCTTAGAGAAACTTCCCCTAAGTTTGAGGAAAGATACCCTTTTATATTACGGAGCAAAAAGTCAAAGAGAACTTGTGCGCTTAGAGCTTTTTAAAAGTTTAGTCTCTGAATTAAAACTTGCTACAGAGGACGGATCTATCGGATTTAAAGGATTCGTAACAGATCTCTTAGAAAAAGATTTGCAAGAAGGTAAAATAAAAACAATTCTTGGTTGTGGCCCCATAGGTATGTTAAGAAAATTAAAATATTTAGAAAAAAAATTTAAGGTTAAAACCTTTTTGAGTTTAGAAACTTTTTTAGCCTGTGGGACTGGTTTTTGTTTAGGGTGTGTAATTCCAAAGAGAGAGGGAAGTTATTTTCATCTCTGCATGGATGGCCCTACCCTGCCAGCTGATGAGGTCATTATATGAGCAGAAGATTATTTGTACAAATAAAAGATCTTTCCTTTAAGTCGCCTATATTTTTAGCTTCAGGTACTTGGGGATTAGGAGATACCCTTTTAAAGTATTTACATCAAGAGGAAATAGAGACCTGTATAGGGGCTTTAATTACTAAAGGGATTTCTCTTAATCCCATGTCAGGAAATCCTCCTCCTCGACTTTTAGAGACCCCTTGTGGCCTTATTAATTCCATAGGTCTTGAAAATCCTGGAATAGAAAACTTTTTGAAAAAGTATTTCCCAAAACTGAAAACTTTAAAAGTACCCATAATTTTTAATTTACATGGCAAAAGTAAAGAGGAATTTATAGAATTAGCTAAAAAACTGTCAAATGAGGAAATAGATGGGATAGAGATAAATATTTCCTGTCCAAATGTTTCTGAGGGTGGAATAGCTTTTTCTCAATCACCCAAGCTGGTGTATGATTTAGTGAGGGCAGTTAGAGAAGTATATCCCAGGCTATTAATAGTTAAACTTTCTCCTGTTGGTCCCTGGAATGAAGTAGCCATAGCCTCAGAAGAGGCAGGAGCAGATGCCTTGACAGTAGCAAATACCTATCCTGCCTTAGGAATTGTCTCTTTGAAGCCTTTTCAGATTATAAAAGGTGGATTATCAGGTCCTGCGATAAAGCCCCTCACCCTTAGATTAGTTTACGAGCTTTCTTCAAAGATAAAGATTCCACTAATTGCAAGCGGTGGTATAACTACAGGTAAAGATGCTTTAGAGTACCTTCTTGTGGGTGCAAAGGCAGTTCAAATCGGTACAGCTAATCTAATAGATCCAACTTCTCCAGTAAAGATTTATAGAGAATTAAAAGTCTTAATAGCACAATTTGAAGAAAATCAAGAGGTTAAAAATTAATTAAGGAGAGGGGTATGATAAAATTACTACTCTGGATAATCTTTTTAATACTTATAGTTCTCTTTGTAGTTTTTAATGTAGATCCTAAGGTTTCTGTTCGTCTTTTGCCAGGGGTGAGTCTTGAGGGAATTCCTTTAGCTTTAGTGATAATTTTTAGCTTTATTTTAGGATTTTTATTGGGTCTACTTTTAGTTTATCCCCAGCTTTTAAAGGCAAAATTTAAAATGTATCAATGGGAGAGGAAGGCTCGGCTTTCTAATTTAGAAGAAAAAGAGCCCACCAAAATAGATAAAGAAAATGCGTAGAGTTGTTCCACTTCATGAGATATTGAAAGAGGGGGTAAAAGAAGGGGTATTTCCTGGTGCAGTAGCAGGAATTTTTCATCAAGGAAGAACTTATATACTTTCTGCAGGATATGCCTCTATAACCCCCTTTCTTGAACCTATGGAAGAGGATATGATTTTTGATTTGGCCTCTCTTACTAAGCCCTTAGCCTTAGGATTAGTGCTTATAGATCTTTTAGATAAAGGTTTAAAAATAAACTTTGAAGAACCTCTTGGTGCTTATTTAGATGTAAAAGGGCCCCTCTCAAACATTCCTCTCTTTAGATTTCTTAATCACACTTCAGGTCTTGAAGCCTGGTATCCTTTCTACAAAATGAAACCAGTAACCCTTAAAGAAATATTCATAAAAGTTACGGAATTACCCTTAGTCTATCCTCCAGGAAAAGAATGTAAATATTCCGATTTAAATTTCTATGTTTTAACCTATCTTTTGGAAACCCTTACTCAAAAGCATTTCGAAACCCTCTTTGAAGAGGCATTACAAAAAGTTTTCTTAAACAAGAAGGGTATACTGAGTTTTAAGCCTTTGGAAAAAGGGATAGATCAGGAAAGGATTGTTCCTACATCATTTGATGGGGAGACAAAGAAGATTTTAAGGGGTATTGTAGAAGATGAAAATACAAGAGCTTTAGGGGGAGTGAGTGGAGTTGCAGGCCTTTTTGGAAATGTATATGGGGTTATGAGTCTCCTTTATACCTTATTTGCTTCTTATAAAGAAGAATATAAAGAAGAAAAGGCAAAAATTTTTCCAAAAGAAATTCTTAAGCTATTTTTTGAATTTAAAGATCCTTCTTCTGATTTTGCTTTGATTTTTATGCGGCAAAGCCAAAAGGGGTACACCTCAACTGGAGGTGTGTTTTCTGAAAAAACTGTGGGACATTTAGGTTATACAGGTTGTTCCTTTTTTATAGACTTTGAAAAAGATTTAATGGTTTTACTTCTTACTAATAGAGTGCATCCTTTTAGAGGAAATGAACTTATTAAAGAATTTAGACCACTTTTTCACAAAAAAGTTATAGAGTGTTTATGAGAATGTTTATAAAAGGAGGGTAAGGTTTATGAGGGTATTGCTTTCTTTAGAGGAAATACCAAGAGTTTGGTTTAATATTGTGCCATATTTACCTGAGACTTTACCACCACCCCTTGACCCTGCTACCCAAAAACCTATTTCTCCAGATAAACTTTTAGCAATTTTTGCTGAACCTATTATAGAACAAGAGGTCTCAGTGGAGGAATGGATAGATATACCTGAAGAAGTACTTAGGGTTTACTCTCTATGGAGGCCTACACCTTTAATTAGAGCTATAAATTTAGAGAAGTATTTAGAGACACCTGCTGAAATATATTATAAGTATGAAGGAGTGTCTCCTCCTGGGAGTCATAAGCCCAATACTGCTGTAGCTCAAGCCTATTTGAATAAAATTGCGGGAATTAAAAGCCTTACTACAGAAACTGGAGCTGGTCAGTGGGGGAGCTCTTTAGCCTTTGCTACCCAATACTTTGGACTTGAATGTGAAGTTTATATGGTAAGAGCAAGCTATTATCAAAAACCTTATAGAAAAATTCTTATGGAGCTTTGGGGAGCAAAAGTATATCCTTCTCCTTCATCAAACACCAAAGCAGGAAGACAATTTTTGGAAAAAGACCCCCAACATCCTGGAAGCCTTGGCATTGCAATTAGTGAAGCCATAGAAAGAGCCTTAGAAGAAAAAAATACCAAGTATTCTCTGGGAAGTGTGTTAAATCATGTACTCTTACATCAAACTATAATAGGGCTTGAAGCAGAGAAACAAATGGAAAAAATTGGGCGGTATCCAGATTATATTGTTGGCTGTGTTGGAGGAGGGAGTAATTTTGCAGGATTAGCCTTTCCCTTTTTAAGAAGAAAAATTACTGGAGAAAAAGCGCATACGGAGTTTTGGGCAGTGGAACCTGAAGCTTGCCCTACCCTCACCAAGGGAGAATATCGCTATGACTTCGGAGATACTGTAGGCTTAACACCACTAATTAAAATGTATACCTTAGGAGCAGATTTTGTACCACCTCCTATTCATGCAGGCGGCCTTAGATACCACGGAGATGCACCTCTACTTTGTGCTTTTTACCACCACGGCTACATAAAAGCATGCGCTTACAATCAAAGAGAAGTCTTTGCAGCAGGCGTACTCTTTGCAAAAACAGAAGGTATAGTTCCAGCCCCAGAATCCTCTCATGCCATAAAAAAAGCTATAGACCTTGCTCTGGAATGCAAAGAAAAGAAAGAAAAAAAGATCATCCTCTTTAACCTCTCAGGACATGGCTATTTTGATCTCTCTGCCTATGAAGCTTACCTAAATAACACCTTCTAAAAGGGTGTTAAATAACATATTAATTTACTAAAATATGTGAAATTTCTTGCAAAGGCTTTCAAGGCTTTACTTAGGTGTTTAAGTTTAAAGGTGAAAAACAAAAATTATAGGAGGTGTTATATGATGAGAAGGGTGATTGTGAGTTTGATGTTCGTGATTGTTTTTACAGGGAAGGTCTATAGTTTTGACAAGGAGCTTGCCAAGAGATTTAATGAGATGTTTTCTATGATGACGCCTGAGGTTATTGCTCAGAGGCCATGTGAGATTAATGCTAAGCAACTTTTTGAGATGATCAAGAAAAAGGAACCATTTATTTTTCTTGATGTTAGGACACCTCAGGAGATGGCTATCGTAGGGATCACTTGGAAGAATAAGTTAGAGATTCCCATGAATGAACTATTTAAGGAGGAAAATCTAAAGAAATTGCCCAAGGATCAGAAAATTGTAGTGGTATGTCACACTGGCACACGTGCTGCTGCTGTAGTTTTAGCTTTGAGAGCAGTTGGTTTTACTCAGGCGTATATGTTCAAAGGTGGTATAGCTGAAATGGGAAAAGAAGTGGGAAGATCTGTTGTGGGCACTGTTGATTAAAACTAAATGAGTTAGATTAAACTTAGAAATTCCTATAACTTTTATAGGGCACCTAACCTTTAGGTGCCTTTTTTTATTTTGTATTTAAAGAGCCATGTTATTAAGGTCAAAATTATGGATAATTATATCAGTAGTGGTAGAATTAGGTAAAACTTTATAAGGAATTTAAGGGAGGGGGCAATGCAAGTTGTAGTAATTGGGGCAAATGCCTGTGGGGCTAAAGCTGCTTGTAGAATAAAAAGATTAGATCCAAAAATAGAAGTAATTCTTATAGATAAAGATGAGCTTATTTCATATGGTGCATGTGGACTTCCTTATTATGTATCAGGAGATGTATCTGATGAAGAGGCTTTAAGGTCAACTTCATATCATGTAGTTAGAGATGTTAAATTTTTTGAAGAAGCTAAGGGGTTAAAAGTCCTAACTAAAACACTTGCTGAAGAGATTGAGCGTGAAAAAAAGGTTGTAAAGGTTAGATATTTAGAGAGTGGAAAAAGAGAAGAAATTCCCTATGACAAATTAGTGATTGCCACGGGGTCTCTACCCAAAAAGCTTAATATTCCAGGTTGTGATTTAGAAGGAGTTTATACCCTTTCTAATTTAAGCAAGGCTATTGAGATTAAAGAAAAGATTGCAAAGGGCCAAGTTGAAAGGCCTCTTATAATTGGTGCTGGTTTAATTGGAGTTGAGATGGCCGAGGCCTTTGCTGACCTTTGGGGGTTAGAAGTAACTGTTCTTGAATATTTTTCCCATGTGCTTCCGAGAAATTTAGATCCCTTTATCTCAAGAATAGTGGAAAACCATCTTAGAGAAAAGGGGATTAAGCTTGTGTTGAATGCGAGAATAAAAGAAATTGTAGGAAAAGAGGGAAGAGTTGTTGGAGTTCAAACAGAGCAGGGTTTTTATCCTGCAGATTTAGTACTTATGGCGGTTGGTGTTGAGCCAAATACTGAGCTTGCCAAAAGGGCAGGACTTTTAGTGTCCCCAATAACCAATGGAATTGTAGTAAATGAGAGACTACAGACTTCAGATCCTGATATTTATGCAGGAGGCGATTGTATTGAGATAACTCATCTTATAACAGGAAAAAAAGTAGTTATGCCTATGGGCTCTTTGGCAAATCGGCAAGGGCGTGTAATTGGTACTAACATTGTGGGGGGATATGCAGTATTTAAAGGTACTGTAGGAGCATTTATTATGAAATGCTTTGATCTCGCAGTGGGGGGAGTGGGATTGACCCTTGCTCATGCAAAAGCAGAAGGCTTTTCTCCCGCTTATGCTTTAAATAATCAAACAGAAAGATCACATTTTTATCCAGAGGCTAAATATGCTTACTATGCTATGATATTTGATAAAAAAAATAGACAAGTACTTGGATTTCAGGCTGTAGGTCCTTTTACAGATGGGACTTTGGCAAGGATTCATGCCCTTTCAAGTATTCTTCCCCATAAGCCCTTGGTAGAAGACCTTATTAATCTCGAGTTAGCTTATGCCCCACCCTTTAATTCAGCTCTTGATCCAATTCATGATACAGCTCATGTGGCAGAAAATATTTTAAATGGGCTTTTTGACCCCATAGACTGGGAAGAGGTAATTAATCGTTTAAAAAATAATGATAGCAAAACCTTAGTAATAGATCTACGCCATCCTAAAGAGGCTGAATTTAATTTGAAAAAATATAAGAATGTGATAAATCTTCTTTATCAAGAATTTAGAAAACATCTATCAGAGGTTCCGAAGGATAAGGAAATTATATTAATTTGCAATTCTTCTCGCAGAGCTTATGAAGTGGCAAGAATACTTAAGGCCGAGGGATATGAAAAGGTTTATGTTCCTTTGGGAGGGGTAAGTTTCCCAAGAAATTGGGGAGAAGAACTGCAATGAAAATTCAAGCGGTAAGAGGATTTAAAGATTGGCTCCCTGAAGATTTTATAAAATATCAATATCTAATTGAATTAGCAAGAAACCTTTTGAAAAGGGCTAACTTTAAAGAGATAAAACTTCCTCTCCTTGAAAAGACCGAGCTTTTTGTAAGGTCCATTGGAGAAGTAACTGATATTGTTCAGAAAGAGACCTATACTTTTCAGGATAGAAATAAGGAATTTCTTACTTTAAGACCTGAAGCAACTGCAGGAATTTGCAGGATGATTATAGAACATGGGCTATACATGTGGCCAAAGCCTCTGAAGCTTTTTACTATAGGGCCTATGTTTCGTCATGAAAGACCACAAAAAGGAAGATTAAGAGAGTTTTATCAGATTGATGTGGAATTCATTGGAAGCCTTAATCCTTTTTATGAAGTAGAATTATTAGAATTGGCTTTAACCATATTAAAAGCCCCCTTTAAAGAACTTGAAGAACAAAAACAAGAGCTTTTTACTTTGGAGATAAATACTCTTGGATGTCCCAAATGTAGACCCCGTTATAAAGACTATTTAATAGAGGTTCTCCAGAATGAAGTGGATAAGCTATGTAAGACTTGTCAAGAAAGACTTTCAAGAAATCCCTTGAGGATCCTTGATTGTAAAAATGAGGGCTGTAAAGAGGTAGTTAAGGGGTTAAGAAAAATTTCTGAGTTTCTCTGTGAAGAATGTAATCAGCATTTTGAGTTAATTAAAGGTCTCTTAGAGGAAAGGGGAATATCCTATAGAATTAATCCTTATTTAGTGAGGGGATTAGATTATTATGTGAGGACTATTTTTGAAATAAAGGCACTTGGGCTTGGTGCCCAGGATACTGTCTGTGCAGGAGGGCGTTATGATTTTTTATTAAAGGAATTAGGTGGTCCTGATCTTTCTGCAACAGGATTTGCTATAGGGCTTGAGAGATGGGCTTTAGCTCTTTTTGGGGAAAAGGTATTGCCCACTTTTTTAGAAAGGGAAATTTGCCCAGATGTTCTATTTATCCCTCTGGGAGAGGTGGCTATAAAAAAAGGACTTTCTATAGTTAGTGCCTTAAGAGCTGAGGGAATAAAAGTTGAGGCTTTCTTTGAAAATCGGAGTTTAAAGGCTATGCTTAGGGAAGGTGATAAAATGAAGGCAAAATTTGCTTTAATCTTAGGAGAAGATGAATTGAAGGAAGGAAAAATTGTAGTAAAAAATCTTTTCATGGGAACACAAGACAAGGTATCTCTTGAAAGATTAGCTGATTATTTAAAGAGGCACTAAAGTGGATATTTTTCCCAAGAAAGAAGAATTTATAAGACTTGCAGAAACCTATAATGTTATCCCATTATACACAGAAATTCCTGCAGATTTAGAGACTCCTATTTCCCTTTTTTATAAACTTTTTGATGGAAAGGAGTTTATCTTTCTCTTTGAAAGTATGGAGGGTCCTGAAAAATGGGCTCGTTTTAGTTTTATTGGGTTTGAGCCTTATGTAATTTTTAAGAGTAAAGGTGAGAAAATATGGCTTCAAGGAGAAGAAAAAAGGGAATATGTCTCCACTAATCCTTTAGAGGAGTTAAAGAGTTTACTTTCTCGTTATAAGGCACCTCATTTTAGTAGTCTTCCAAGGTTTTGGGGCGGAGCTGTAGGATATGTGGCCTATGAGATGATTTCCTTCTTTGAAAAACGTATTCCAAGAGCTCTTGATACCCTTAATTTTTATGACCTCTTTTTTATTTTCCCTAAAAAACTTCTCATTTATGACAGACTTAAGCACACCTATATAGTGATGAATTTGGTTTTTCTTAAGGATGAGGCAAAACCTGATTATTTATATGATGAAGCAGAGGGGATACTTAAGGACTTAGTTGCTGATTTAAAAAAGAAAGATCTCAAAATTCGCGGGCTTCAGAAGGTTTTAAAACTTACGCCAGAAATGGAAAAGGCTACTTTTTTGGAAATGGTAAAAAAATCAAAGGAGTATATTGAGGCAGGAGATATTATTCAAGTAGTTCTTTCACAAAGGTTTTTTTTAGAGGATGAGATTCTTTTAGATCCTTATACATCCTTTTATTTATATAGGGGTCTTCGGAAAATTAATCCTTCTCCTTATATGTTTTATCTCAGGTTAGAGGATGAGATATTAATTGGGGCATCTCCTGAGATTTTAATTAGGGTGGAGGATAAAAGGGTAGAGACGCGCCCTATTGCAGGAACGAGAAAGAGAGGAAAAACTGAGGAGGAGGATTTAGCTTTAGAACAAGAGCTTAAAAAGGATGAAAAAGAGCTTGCTGAGCATATAATGTTAGTTGATCTGGGGAGGAATGATTTGGGAAGGGTTTCGTGTTTTGGAACAGTTGAGGTTTATGAGCTTTTAGCCGTTGAGCGCTATTCTCATGTTATGCATCTTGTTTCAGGTGTAAGAGGGGTGTTAAAGGAAGGAGAGGATATGTTTTCTGCCTTTAAAGCTTCTTTTCCTGCTGGTACTGTTTCAGGAGCTCCTAAGATAAGGGCTATGGAAATTATTGTTGAGCTTGAAAAGAAGGTAAGGGGCCCCTATGCTGGTGCAGTTGGCTATTTTGGGTTTTCCCAAAATATGGACTTTTGCATTACCATAAGGACCTTTTTTCAGAAAAAAAATCGTTTATATTTACAAGCTGGTGCAGGAATTGTTGCAGACTCAGTACCTGAAAGGGAATACGAAGAGACCATCAATAAAGCTAAGGCTTTAGAGAAGGCTTTAGAACTTTTTGGTAAGGGATATTTTTTATGAAAAGGGTTTTAGTGATTGATAATTATGATTCTTTTACTTATAATTTAGTGCAATTAGTGGGGATTATGATAGAGAAGCTTTGGAAGGGGGAGATCCTTGTCTATAGAAATGATGAGATTTCAGTGAAGGAAATAGAAAAAAAGCCAATCACACATATTATTATTTCTCCTGGACCATGTACACCTAATGAGGCAGGAATTTCTGTAGAGTTGATTCAGAAAATGGCAGGGCGCATCCCTATTCTTGGAGTTTGTTTAGGCCATCAATGTTTAGCACAAGCCTTTGGAGGGAAAATTATAAGGGCCAAAAGACTTATGCATGGAAAAGTTTCTTTAATTTATCATGATGGGAAGGGAATTTTTTTAAACCTTCCTAATCCTTTTCAAGCTATGCGCTATCATTCTTTGGCCGTAGATCCAGATTCTTTACCATCTGAATTTGAAATATCGGCTCGAAGTGAAGATGGGGAAATAATGGGAATAAGGCATACCATGTATCCTTTAGAGGGCCTTCAATTTCATCCAGAGTCTATAGGAACTTCACTTTCTACCTGGATGAGGCTAAAAAAGCCTCCAATTGACTGGGATTTTTCCAGTATGGACCTTCCGGAGGGAGTAATCCTCCTAAGGAATTTCCTCAGTATTTAGATGTATGTTAACAAGAATTTCTGAAATTTTTAGAAATATACTGCTCTGGATTTACATCTTAACCACTGTACCTATATTTAGCCTTATGGCTATAATTACAAAGAAACATATATTAGCCCGCCTTTGGTGTCAAGGATTGTTAAAGATATTGGGTATTAAAATTATAGTTAAGGGTGGAGAATTACCACCTAAGGGTAGAAACTATGTTTTTATGTGTAATCATCAAAGCCAATTAGATATCCCGGTTTTAGAAACCCTACTTAAGGATTATGAGATAAGGTTTTTGGCTAAAAAAAGCCTTTTTGATATTCCCTTCTTTGGATGGGGGATTAAAGCTTTGGGATATATTCCTGTTGAAAGAGAAGATCCTAAGGAGGGTTTAAAGAGTTTGCTTGCCTGTATTGAGAAGTTAAAGGAGGGAATTTCTTTAGTTATTTTTCCTGAGGGGACAAGGAGTAAAGAGGGAGAGCTCTTACCTTTTAAAAGGGCTGGCTTTTTAATTCCCATAAAGGCAGGGGTTGATCTTTGCCCAGTTGTGCTTTGGGGAACTCTTAAAATTTTACCTAAAGGGGCTCTTTGGTTTAGGTTAAAAGAAAGAGAGGTAAAAATTTTCTTGGGCCCTGTTATTTCTATCAAAGATTATACTACAGGAGATAAAAATTTACTTGCTGAACGGGTAAGGGCTCATATGGAGGAAGGGCTCAAAAGATTAAAGACCAATTAAGAGAGGTGAGTGAAATGGGTGAAGTTATTGTGGTGCCTTTAGAGGAGGAATTAAAGGAAAGTTATCTTGATTATGCCATGAGTGTAATTGTGGGAAGAGCTCTTCCAGATGTAAGAGATGGGCTAAAGCCTGTGCAGAGACGAATCTTATATGCCATGTATGAAACAGGTAATGATTGGAATAAACCCTTTAAAAAGAGTGCAAGAATTGTGGGAGAAGTGATAGGTAAATATCATCCTCATGGGGATATGCCTGTTTATGATGCTTTAGTTCGCATGGCGCAAGATTTTACCATGCGTTATCCCTTGGTAGATGGACAAGGAAATTTTGGATCTGTGGATGGTGATGCCCCTGCTGCTATGCGATATACAGAGGTCAGGCTTACTCGCCTTGCCCATGAACTCTTAGCAGATATTGAAAAAGAGACAGTGGAGTTTGTCCCTAATTATGATAATACCCTTAAAGAACCCGTTGTGCTTCCTACAAAAGTTCCCAACCTTTTAATTAATGGCTCTTCTGGAATTGCTGTGGGTATGGCAACTAATATTCCTCCTCATAATCTCTCTGAAGTTATTGATGCACTTATAGCGCTGCTAAGAAATCCTGAGCTCACTATTGAAGATCTTATGCAGTATATTAAAGGGCCTGATTTTCCCACAGGGGCTTTGATTGTAGGAA
>JBKBMM010000007.1:0-15751 GCA_046295835.1 Caldimicrobium sp. | reverse complement strand
TTCTCTTAAGGCCATCATTTTTAAAGAACAAAGAGAAGATATACCTCTATATTACCTAAAAAATGGTCTAAAAGTTTTAGTATATGGAAAGATAACCTTCTTTCCACGAACAGGGGAAATTTATATCAATACAAAAAAAATTGAACCATTAGGGATAGGGTTAATTTTTTTAAAAAAAGAGTTTCTCCTTAAAAAATATGAAAAATTTTTTGATCCCAAATTGAAACGAGCTCTTCCATCTTTTCCCAGTAAAATAGCTTTAATTACTTCCCTTTTCGGGGCAGCATTACAAGATTTTTTAAAAATTAGTGCAGAACGTTGGGGGGTACATATTTTAGTCTATCCTGTGAAGGTGCAAGGAGAGGGGGCACATTTAGAAATAGTGCAGGCAATTAAAGATCTCAATCAATATTTTCCTGATTTAGACCTTATTGTTATTACCAGGGGAGGAGGATCATTAGAAGATTTAGCCCCATTTTATACAGAAGAACTTATTTTAGCTATTCGCGCCTCTCAAATTCCTATAGTTTCTGCTGTGGGTCATGAAATAGATATTACCCTTTGTGATCTTGCTGCAGATAAAAGGTGCCCTACTCCATCTGCAGCTGCTCATGAGATCTTACCTCATAAAGGGGAATATCTTCAAAAACTTTATTTCTATAAAAATAATCTTCTCAAACTTGTGGAAAAAAAATTAATAGAGGCAGAAAATAAATTAAAAGTTTTACAAATGGACTTAATTAAAAATAGTCCTTTAAATTACTTTAATAAAATTGAAAACTTTTTAAGAGAAGGTACTTTTAAAATCTATCAAAAAATTAACACACTCCTTCAAGTGAAAGAAAATTCTCTTTCTTTTTTAAAAAGAAAACTTGAAGAAAAAAGCCCAAAAAATATGATTGATCTAAAGGAAGAACAACTAAAAGGTTATAAAAAGCTCCTTTTTTCACTTTCTCCTTACAATATTTTAGAAAGAGGCTATAGTATAGTAAAAGATGTAAAGAAAAATAAAGTAATTAAGTCTGCTTATGAAGTTGAGGAAGGAGAATTATTGGAAATAATTTTACATAAAGGCAAACTATATGTAAAAGTTGTTAAAAAAAGTGTAGGGAAACTTGATGAAACTTGATTATACCTTTGAAACAGCCTTAAAAAAATTAGAAGAAATTATAAAAGCTCTTGAAGAAAAGGATTTAGACTTAGAAAAGGCCTTAACTCTTTATGAGGAAGGGTTGATATTAATTAATTTTTGTGAAGAGAAGCTTAAGCAAGCAAGACAAAGAGTGGAGATAATTTTAAGAGGAAAAGAAGGTTATTATTTGGAGTCTTTAGAGAAGGCAAAAGATATTTTGAAAAATGGTAAAAATTAAGGATTTAAAGGAATATTTAGAAGAAAAAAGGAATAAGATAGAAAAAACCTTGCAAAGATTCTTTCCAAAGGCTGGAAGATACGGACAAAGGGTTTTTGAAGCCTCTTTCTATAGTCTAATGGCTGGAGGCAAGAGAATTAGGCCGATTTTATGTTTAGCTGCTTATGAGCTCTATAAAGAAAATTCAGACGATATATTGCTCTTTGCCAGTGGTATTGAATGTATTCATACTTATTCCCTTATACATGATGACTTACCTTGTATGGATAATGATGACTTTAGGAGAGGGAAACCTTCTTGTCATAAGGCTTTTGATGAAGCCACTGCAATTTTAGCAGGTGATGGCCTTCAAGCCCTTGCTTTTGAATGGTTTACTCACCCTAATTTAACCAAAAAAATTGATCCCCTTCTTATACTTAGAGCCACCTCATGCATAGCTTATGCTATAGGTCTTAAAGGTATGGTGGGAGGACAAATGGCAGATTTATTAGCAGAGGGCAAAAAAGGTAATACTAAAGAACTTAGATGGATTCACGAACACAAAACTGTAGCGTTAATCAGAGCCTCGCTCCTAAGCGGTGCTATCCTTGCTGATGCCCCTTCCTCTGATTTAAAGATCCTTTCAGAATATGGAAAACACTTAGGGATGCTTTTTCAAATGGTGGATGATCTTTTAGACTTATTAGGAGATGAAAAGACCTTAGGCAAACCCCTTCAATCCGACTTAAAAAAGAAAAAGCTTACTTATCCAGCTTTATATGGAACAGAAAAAACTAAAATTTTAGCTAAAAAAACAGCAGAGAAGGCTATAAATCTGCTTATCCCCTTTGGTGAAAGAGCTAAAGTGCTTAAAATGTTAACAGATTATCTTTTAAACCGGGTAAACTAAAATGAGTTTGCTATCTCAAATAAACTCTCCCCAAGATCTAAAAAAGTTAAAAATTTCTCAATTAAAACTTTTAGCAGAAGAGATTAGAAAGTATATTCTTGAAGTAGTTTCCATGAGAGGGGGACATCTTGCTCCTAATTTAGGAGTGGTAGAACTTACCCTTGCTTTACATTATGTCTTTGATACTCCTAAGGACAAAATAATTTGGGATGTGGGCCATCAATGTTATGTTCATAAAATAATCACAGGAAGAAAAGAAGTTTTTAAAACTTTGAGAACCTATGGAGGTATAGCTGGATTTCCCAAAAGAGCTGAAAGCCTCTATGATGTACTTGATACAGGGCATAGTTCTACTTCTATTTCTGCAGGATTAGGAATAAGTATAGCAAGAAGACTTAAAAAAGAAGAAGGAAAAACAATTGTAGTGATAGGGGATGGTTCCATTGCTGCAGGCATGGCCTTTGAAGCCTTAAATAATGCAGGATATTTGAAAGAGGATCTTTTGATAATACTTAATGATAATGAAATGTCCATTTCTCCCAATGTAGGAGCCCTTTCTTCTTTCCTTTCCAAAAGGATGACAGGAAATTTAGCAAGATTCATTCGAACAGAAATGGAAAAGATGGCTGCTAAATTTCCTGGAGGAGAAACTATATTACACTTTTTAAAAAAGGGAGAAGATCTTTTTAAAATAGCAGTTACACCAGGGGCACTTTTTACTGCTTTAAATTTTGAATACTTTGGACCTGTTGATGGGCATGATATAGAAACTTTGATTAAAATTCTTCAAAATCTAAAAAACTTAAAAGGTCCAATAATTTTTCATGTAGTTACAAAAAAAGGAAAGGGATATCCGCCAGCTGAAGCTGATCCAGAAACCTTCCATGGGATTGGTCCTTTTAATCTTGAAACAGGAAGACCTATCAAAAAAGAGGGAGAGCCCCCAACTTACACTGAAGTTTTTGGTAATACCATGCTGAAGTTGGCTGAGATGGAACCCAAACTTATTGCGATAACAGCCGCCATGAAAACTGGTACTGGTCTTAAGGCCTTTGCTCAAAAATATCCAGATAGATTTTTTGATGTAGGAATTTGTGAACAACATGCAGTAACTTTTGCTACTGGCTTAGCCTTGGAGGGTTTTATTCCTGTTTGTGCTATATATTCCACTTTTTTACAAAGGGCTTACGACCAAATTATCCATGATGTGGCTTTAAATAAAGCCAAAGTAATTTTTGCAATTGACAGAGCTGGCTTAGTAGGAGAAGATGGTCCTACTCATCACGGGGCCTTTGATCTCTCCTATCTAAGAATAATTCCAAACTTAATTGTGTGTGCTCCCAAAGATGAAAATGAGCTTCAGCATCTTCTTTATAGTGCCTTAAATTATGAAAATCCTTGTGCTATTAGATATCCCAGAGGCACCGGTGTGGGAGTTCCCTTAGATCCAGAATTTAAAGAAATACCCTTGGGCAGCGCTGAAGTTTTAAAAGATGGCAAGGAGGCTGTTATTTTAGCCATAGGATATCCTGTCTACCTTGCCCTTCAGGCAAGTTTAGAACTTGAAAAAGAGGGAATCTCTGTTGCAGTAATTAATGTGCGCTTTTTAAAACCCTTAGATAAGAAAACCCTTTTAGAATATATTACAAAAACAAAGAAAGTCCTTACTATTGAAGAAAATACACAAATAGGAGGGCTTGCCTCAGCTATAGCAGAGCTAATCCTTGAAGAAAAGTTATTTGTTACTTTTGATAAGATTGCCTTGCCTGATTCCTTTATTGAACACGGCGATCTAAAGACATTACGAGAAAAATATGGTTACACCATAAAAACTGTCAAAGATAAAATTTACAATTTGGTTGAAAAAAACTAACAATTTTGTATAATCTTAAAGAAAATTTCTTGGAAAATTTGTAACTTTACATAAGCGATAAGAGGTATAATTTTTGTTTCAATTCTTAATATGAAAAAATATACATACTTAATTATATTGTTAGTGTCTTTATCAAATTTGGGAGATTTTGCTTATACAGCAACAAAAACAAAAATTCAAACTCATTCTGAGATAAATCTCTTTTGTAGAAAAATTGAACCTGAGAGAGACTATTGTATTAAATGGTGGGAGTCACAACAAAAATTGCTGGAACTAAAAAATCTCATCTATGAAAATATTAAGAAATTTTGCGAGGCAAACCCAAAAAATAAGTTTTGTAAAGAAAAAAAACAAACAGATATTGCAACTTTTTGCAGTAAAGTAAATCCTGAAGATAAAACCTGTCAAGAATGGCAGTCCTTAAAACAAAGGGAGCTTGAATTAAAGGGAAGATTATCTGAGGAAATTAAAAACTTTTGCAAGCAAAATCCCTATCATTATTTTTGTCGAGGAAAAATTTACTAAGTTTTCCCACATATCCCTTGCAATTTAACCAAAGAAAATATATACTATTAGGCTTAAGGAGGCCCCATATATGAAAAATAAAATTGTAGTCACAGGAGGAGCTGGTTTTATTGGCTCAAATGTGGTTTTGGCCTTAAATGAAAAAGGGGAAGATAGAATTTTAATTGTAGATCACCTTTCCCAAGGTTTTAAATGGAAAAATTTAGTAGGTTTAAAATTTGAAGACTATATTGATAGGGATGAATTTTTGGATCTTATTGAAAGGAAAAAATTAGATAACATTAAAGCGATCATACATCTTGGTGCTTGCAGCGATACTACAGTCAAGGATCTTCATTTTCTATACAAAAATAATTACCAATATTCTCAAAAACTTTGTCTTTATGCTTTAGGGCAAGGTATTAGGTTTATTTATGCCTCATCCGCAGCAACTTACGGCGATGGGTCTTTAGGCTTCTCTGATGAGGAAACTTTCCTTTTTCAATTAAAACCTCTAAACCCCTATGGTTTTTTTAAACATCTCTTTGATCTTTGGGCATATAGAAAGGGCTTTTTAAAATCCATAGTTGGTCTTAAGTATTTCAATGTTTTTGGAGAAAGAGAATTTCATAAAGGGGAAATGAGAAGTGTAGTTCTGAAGGCCTATGAACAGATTAAAAAAGAGGGCAAAGTTAGGCTTTTCAAATCCTATAATCCTAAATATGAGGATGGAGGTCAACTAAGAGATTTTATTTATGTAAAAGATGCCGTAGAGGTTACCCTCTTTTTCCTGGATAGACCAGAAATCAACGGAATTTTCAATGTGGGAACAGGTAAGGCCCGCTCCTTTAAAGATTTAGTTTTAGCTGTCTTTAATGCCCTTAACCTTCCACCTAATATTGAATATATAGAAATGCCAGAACATTTACAAAAACAATATCAATACTATACACAAGCTGATCTTAAAAAATTAAAAAAGGCTGGTTATAATACACCAATGAGAGAATTAGAAAAGGCAATAAAGGAATATGTTAATTTCTTAGAAAGAGAGGGCAATTATTTCTATTTATAGTCAATGAAAGAGGGCCTTTCATTAAACTTTTTAAAAAAAATCTTTAGGACTAAGTCTATAAAAGAGAGAACTTTAGAAGAAAGAACCATAGAAGAGGATCTAAGGGAAAAGCTTTATAATTTAAAAGATTTAAAAATTAAAGATTTTCTAATTCCTCGAAATCAAATTAAAGCCATAGATCTATCCTCTTCCTGGGAGGAGATAAAAATCTTCATTATGGAAAATCCCCACTTACTCTATCCAGTGTATAAAGGAAGCCTTGATCATTATTTAGGTTATGTAAGACTCAAAGATTTAATTAGAAAATTTAAAGAGACCTTTTTTGAATGGGAGGCTTATCTTAAACCAGCACTGACTTTACCTGAAAGTTTGAATATCTTTACAGCTATAAAAAAAATGCAAGAAAAGGAAATAACCTTGTCTTTTATAGTAGATGATTTGTCAGAATTTGTAGGAATTTTTTGCATAAAGGATGTCATGGAGGAAATATTTTCAATCTCCCCAAAATATCTCAAAGTGGATCCAGAAGGCTGGATAACTTTATCTGCTACTACTAAACTCCACAAATTAGAAAAATATCTTAACCTCAAAATAGAAGAAGGGGATTTTGAAACTTTAGCTGGTTTTATTCTCCATCATCTACAAAGAATACCTAAGGAAGGAGAAAAATTTTCACTTCCTCCTTTTGAAATAGAGGTTTTGAAAGCTGATGCAAAAAAAATTGATAAAGTTAGACTTAGAAAACTTTCTTAACCTTTTTTTATTTCCCTTTTTTTCAGCCCTTCTTTTAGCCTTATCATTTCCTAAATTTGACTATCCCATTTTCCTTTTTGTTTCATTCATTCCCTTATTCTGGGTTCTTTCTAAAAAGGAGAAAAATACCTTTGAAATTTTCATTATTTCTATTATTTTTGGAGTATCCTCTTATATTTTCCTTCTCTATTGGATTGTTTATACACTTGTTAAATATGGAAATTTAAACTTTATATTAGCCTCTTTTTTACTTTTAGTTCTCTCAGCATATTTGTCTCTCTACTATTTTATCTTCTTTTATATTTCCTCTAAAATTCAAGCCTTTAGTTTACCTTCCTTTTTAAAAGGATTAGTTCTTTCTTGTTTTTTTATTGGTACAGAATTTTTACGTTCCTTTTTACTAACAGGCTTTCCATGGGCTCTCCTTGGCTATCCCTTAAGCAATTTCCATTATTTATTACAAATAGCTGATCTTCTTGGTATCTGGGGACTGAGTTTTATAGCTATTTTTGTAAATTACTTTTTTTATTTTCTCCTTAGGAAAGCTTCCCTGTATAATTTATACTCTAAGGAGTTTATCTTAAATATACTTTTCTTTGGCTTAATTTTATTTTTGATCCTTCTTTACTGTGTCTACACAAAATTCAAATGGGAGCAATTTTTAAAAGAACATAAGCATGAAATAAGCATGTCCCTTCTTCAAGGAAATATTCCTCAAGAGTTAAAAGAGGCAAAGGAAATAGAGATTTCTCTTTCTACTTATAAGGATTTAAGCTTAAAGGCTCTGCAGGAACAACCTCATATAATAGCCTTTCCTGAAACTGCCCTACCCTTTTATTTTCCACATGAAAGAGAGCCCACTTTAAAATTTTTGGGTTTTTTAGAGTATTTAAAAGAGCTTGCAGAAGCTAAAGGATTAACCCCACCAGTTATAATTTTTGGCGCCTTTAGAGTTTCTTCAAGCGCATCAACTCTTATAGTACATAATAGCCTTTTTGCCTGGGATGGTGAAAATATTGGAGATTTTTATGACAAAGAAAAACTTGTTCCCTTTGGAGAATATGTTCCCCTTGCCAAATTCTTTCCCTTTTTAAAAAAAATCTCTGTAGTTTCTGACATTTTAAGACCTGGAATTTCAAAGAATTTAATGGTTAAAAGTAAAGGCCTAAATTTAGTAATAACACCACTTATCTGTTTTGAAAGCGCCTTTCCTCAAATCTCAATAAAAAGAGTTAGAGCGGGAGGAGAAGTAATTTTTATAGCCACTAATGATGCCTGGTTTGGAAAGACTTCTGCCCCATATCAGCATTTTCAAATGGCAATAGTAAGAGCAGTTGAAGCAAGAAGATATGTAGCCCAAGCAGCTAATACGGGTATAACAGGCTTTATTGATCCTTTAGGAAAAACCACTCTCAAAAGTACCTTGGAAAAAGAAGAAGTTATTACAAAAAACATTAAACCTATAAGAAGCCAAACCCTTTTTGTGAAGTGGGGCTATTTATTCCCCTATTTTTGTCTTTTCTTCTTGCTGTTCTTTGTTTTGTTTTCTTTTACCCAATCTAAAATCCGCCGCCAATTTGGAAATTAAGATTAGAACTATCTTCTCCGGGTTTTTTGTCTATATTATATCCCCATTCTATTCTAAGTGGTCCCAAAGGAGAAAACCACCTTACTCCCACACCAATGCTTTTTCTAATCTCAGAGGAACTAAATTTATAATTTTTACTCCACACAGACCCCATATCATAAAAAACTACTCCATTTAGGTTAATGTTTTTAATCAGGGGAAATATGGATTCAGCTTGAAAGTAAAACATCCTTGTGCCACCAATTCTCTCTCCAGTTTCTGAATCCCGAGGTGAAATATCTCCAAACTTGTAACCTCTTACAGAAGAGATCCCGCCTAAGAAAAAACGTTCATATACAGGAATCTTTTTACCAGACCCCTCGGTTATATATCCATAACCCAAAACTAAATGTCCAGTTAATTTTTTAAGGGGAAAATAAACTTGATGTTCTCCCGTAAATTTGCCAAAATTACTGTCACCACCTAAGAAACTGCCTGCATAAGTTAACCCTAACTCGTGATACCATCCTTTGGTTGGCAAGAAAAATCTATTTCTTGAATCATATTGTGCTCCTAATTCCAGAGCACTGGTTACATGAATATCCTTTGATTCGCGGATTATATATGAGGCATTATTAATCACATCTTTAAGTTTAGAATCATCATACCTATAACCTAAATAGGCAGAAAATTCTGGAGTAAAAACATACCCCAATTTTATTGAACCACCTGTACTTTCCTTAGTAAAATCTTCATATTCCGTTTCATAGTTGTATAAAGACCAACCTAAAGAATAGCGAGTATCTTTGAAATAGGGATCAAAGAAGTTAAGTGAATATTTACTTGAACGTGTGCCAATTTTTGCTGATATACTAACCTTTTGCCCTTTTCCTAACCAATTTCTTTGAGAAACCTCAGTCATGAACATAAATTTTTCACTTGAACTGTAAGCAGCACCAATACTAAAAGTTCCAGTTAAGGCCTCTTTAACCTTTACTTTAAGATTTAAATCCTCCTCTTTTATACCCTTTTCCTTTTCAATCTTGACATCCTCAAAATAACCAAGCCTTCTTAAGCGTTCTTCACTTTTTTCTAACCTTTTTCCAGAGTAGGGCCATCCCTCAGCAAGCAAGATCTCCCTTCTAATCACTTTATCTCTTGTTCTTGTATTTCCCTCAATATCAATTCTATTAATGTAAACTACAGGACCTTTATCAATTTTAAAAGTTACCTTTACAAGATTTCCCTGAGGTAATTTATCTAATTGAGTGCTAACCTTAGCATAGGCATAGCCATAATCGGAGAATAGATGGGTTAATATAAACTCATCATTTTTTAGCTCCTCTAAACTAAAAACTTTACCAGGTTGGGTTTTTAATTTTTTATAGACTTCATCAGGAGGAAAAATATCTTGCTCTATTAAAACCTCAGCTGTCTTATACTGAGGCCCTTCTTCTATGGGAATGTTGATGATAACTCCATCTTCCTCTTCTAATACTTGAGGTTCACCGATTTTTACTTCAAGATATCCCCTATTTTTATAAGCAGTTTCGATTTTACCTAAATCTCTATAAAGATAAGCTATGTTATAAACCCCGGGTTCAGCCTGTGGCTCAGTAAAAAGCATGGCAGTTAGATAACGGGTATACTTTTTAATGGGAGAAAAAAGGGACTTTTCTGAAACAGAAAGATAAGCTTTTAGGTCTTTATCTGAAAAGGCTTTATTCCCTGTAAATTCAATTTTCTTTATAAATTTCTTTTTACCTTCTTTAATTTCAAAAACAAGATTTATCTGAGTAGGGCTAATCTTCTCTTGTTTAAGATTGATCTCCGTTCCATGAAAACCTAATTGCTCATAATAGGCTTTCAAATTAGCTAAGGCCTTGTCTAACTTTTCAGGAGTAGGGATATCTCCTGGTTTTAATTCAATGATTTTGGCTAAATCCTCCTTTTTAGCCTCCTTAAATCCTTTAAAAGTAATATCCTTGATTGATTCTCTTTCTTGCACTTTAAATACAACTGTAACACCCTTTTCTCCTTCCTCTAAAGCTATCTCCACATTTTCAAAATAGCCCAACTTATAAACATTCTTTAAGTCTTCGTTTAATTTTTTATAATCCAGAAAATCTCCTGTTTTGCTTTTAATCTTTGAGAATATTACATCTTCACTTATTCTTTTATTACCTGTAATAAGTATCCTCTCTACAATGGTTTTTTCTTTGGTAATTGCCTGAAGCTCTTTAGAAGTTTCTTTCACTAACTCCTCCAATTTATTATCTTTTCCCACAATAAAAAAATAGAAAGGGCTTTTTTTACCTATTTGAAAAAATTTCCAATCTACACTAATGTTTTCTTTAAGGAAGGTAAAAGTAATTTCAGCTAAACCTGAGTATTCTCCTCCTCGAAGTAATTGTAAGGCAGTTTTCTCTTCAAGATCTTTAATCTCCAATATAATCTTCTCTCCCCTCAGATACTCTCTTAACATTTGCAAATATTTTGCAAACAATTCCTCCTTTATAGGATCCCCATAAATCTTCTTGTGGTATATCAAAATTTTTTCTTCTGCTAAAAGCCCCTTAGGTAATAAAAAAATTGTAAGGAAAAGAAGTATCAAGAATCTGCATAGATAGAAAAGACTTCCTTTATTCACAAAATTATGCCTCAACCTTAAAGTTATTATATTCTACAATAAAACCCTCTTTTAGTAAATAGACTTTATCCATATTTTTGGCAAGGAAAAGATTATGGGTCACCATAATTAAGGTAAGGGCATAAGCTGCATTAAGTTCTAAAAAAAGGTTGATAACCTCCCTTCCACTTTCTGGATCAAGATTGCCTGTGGGCTCATCTGCTAATAACAAAAGGGGATTTAAAAAAATAGCCCTTCCTATGGCCACCTTTTGTCTTTCTCCACCTGACAAGACATAGATTTTAGAAGAATGTTTTTCCCAAAGATTTAATCTTTTCAATAGTTCTTCTCCTTTTTCAAGAGCTCTTTTTCTTGACCATCCAGCTATAAGGCCAGGCAAAATAATATTTTCTAAAACTGTTAGTTCTGGTAAGAGATGATAAAATTGAAAAACAAAGCCTATTTTATTTTTTCTTAAATTGGCAAGTTCTTCTTCCTTTTGAAAATTAATAGGTCTATCCTCCCAAATAATTGTACCTTCATCAGGCATATCGAGAGTGCCAATAATGTTTAAAAGGGTAGTTTTCCCGGAACCAGAAGGCCCTACAATAGCTATCTTTTCACCCTTTTTTATCTCCAAATCTATCCCCTTCAAAATTTCTACTTTTTTTCCTCCATTATAGAAACTTTTTTTAATTCCCTTGAGTTTAATCATGTTATTCTAATCTCGTCTTAAAATCTCTGCAGGGCTAAAAGATGAAGCCTTTTTAGCGGGATAAAGAGAAGCTAAAAGGCTTATAAATATAGCCGTAGCCCCTATAATCAACAAATCAGGAAACTTTAGACTCACAGGCATGTATTCTACAGGATAGACTTCCCCGGGCAATTTTACTACCGGATATTTTGAAAGTAATGTCCCTAAAAGAATGCCTGTTATTAATCCAAAGAAGACTCCTGTCCCAGAGAGAAATAAACCTGCATAAAAGAAAATCCTTAGAATATTTTTAGGAGTCCCACCAAGCGCCCTTAAAATAGCTATATCTGTCTTTTTTTCAGAAACAAGCATAGTCATTGCAGAGATAATTGTAAAAAGGGATACTGTTACCATCAAACTTAACACTATGAAAAGTCCCAATTTTTCCATTTTAAGGGCTGAGAAGAGATTTTTATTCCATTCTTGCCAATCAAGAATATAATAATTATAACCAAGATTGTTCTGAAGCAATCTCTTATAAGTTAAGGATTTAAAAGGATCCTTTAACTTAACCTCAAGAGAAAAATGCAAAGGCCTAAATCTTTGCACAAAACTATCAAAGGCTGTAAATATGAGATTAAAATCATAATCATAAATTCCTGTCTCAAAAAATCCTACAACCTTCAAGGTGGTCATTTTAGGAAAGAAACCAAAAGGGGTATAAAAGCCTTGTATACTAAAATAGTTAAGTCTTTCGCCAAGTTGTAAACCAAGTTTATCTCTCAAACGTGCACCTACTACTACAGGAAGCCCCCCCTCTTCAGGGATATTTTCTAATGTGAAGTACTTAAACCCCTTTTCTTTTCTGTACTTTTCAAGGTCAACTGCTTTAAGAATTATCCCCACAGGTTGCCCACTTTTAAGAATTAGCCCTTGCTCTGTAGTAACAAGCTGGACCTTTTTTAATTCATCACCCAACTCTTTTTGAAGAACTTTTAAAATCTTTGTTCCCTCTTCTGGATAATAAAAGTTTATACTTAAATGGGGATTTAGACTTAAAATTTTTTCTGCTATTACCTCTTTAAAACCTGTGATCACTGCATTCACGATGGTAAGTGAAGAAACACTTATTATGACTCCTAAAAGAGCTATCCAGGTAATTATCCCTGTGAACCTTTCTCTTTTTGGGGCAAAAATATATTTAAGGGCTAACCAAATCTCCCAAGAACCCTTTTTCACAAATCCTCTCTCCTTCTTAGGTGGGGGAAAAGAATAACTTCTCTAATGGAAGCGGCATTAGTAAATAGCATAACCACTCTATCAATGCCTATACCCTCTCCTGCACAAGGAGGCATCCCATATTCTAAAGCCATTAAAAAGTCTTCATCAATTTCAGGGGGTATCTCTTCATCTACATCTCTTAGTTTAATTTGCTCTTCAAAACGTTTTCTTTGATCAATAGGATCATTAAGCTCAGAAAAGGCATTTGCAATTTCTTTTCCGCCGATGTACAACTCAAATCTTTCAGCTATTTCTGGATAACGATCACTTCTCCGGGCAAGAGGTGAAACCTCAACAGGATAATCAATAATAAAAGTTGGAGAAATGAGTTTGCTCTCTACTAATTCCTCAAAAAGTTTGGTCCACCATTTTCCAATTCTGGGATCCTTTACATTCAATTCTATGCCCTTCTCCGAGGCAAAATTTAACAATTTATCTCTTTCATAGAGGATCTCCCTTGGCAAACCTCCTAATTCTACTAAGGCATCAAGAAATTTAATCCTCTTAAAAGGAGGGGTAAAATCAATCATATGACCTTGATATTCAATTTGAGGCGAACCTTTAATGTCCATAGCCAAACCATAAAAAAGTTCCTCTGTTCTTTTCATCAAGTCCTCATAGGTGGCATAGGCTTCATAAAATTCAAGCATAGTAAATTCAGGATTATGCCTACTTGAAACGCCTTCATTTCTAAAATTCCTGTTTAACTCAAAAACCCTTTCAAAACCTCCTACTAAGAGTCTTTTCAAATAAAGTTCTGGAGCAATCCTTAGATATAAATTCATTTCCAAAGCATTATGATAAGTTATAAAAGGTTTGGCAGCTGCTCCTCCCACTATGGGATGCATCATAGGTGTTTCAACCTCTAAAAAACCCTCTGAAATAAAATAATTTCTTATGTATTGAATAATGCGTGTTCTCATTTTAAAGAGATCCTTTACCATTGGTGACATAATTAAATCTAAATACCGTCTTCTATAACGAAGTTCCACATCCTTTAATCCATGAAATTTTTCAGGAAGAGGCCTAAGGGATTTAGTAAGTATTTTAAAGTCCTCAACCAGGAGGGTCACTTCCC
Source organism: Caldimicrobium sp. (assembly GCA_046295835.1). Classification (GTDB taxonomy): domain Bacteria; phylum Desulfobacterota; class Thermodesulfobacteria; order Thermodesulfobacteriales; family Thermodesulfobacteriaceae; genus Caldimicrobium. Next base: position 2,041 of record JBKBMM010000007.1, on the reverse strand, counting down.
CTGTTTTTGTTTTTATTACCTTACCTATAACCCCAAGAATATCTCCAAGATCTACCATCTTCTTAAAAAATTCAAATTTTTCTTCAGGAATGTGAGCCTTTGCCAAAAGTATTTGGATACTCCCACTTTCATCTTGAAGATGGCCAAAAATTAGTTTACCCATTTCCCTTTTAGCCATAAGTCTTCCAGCTATAGAAAATTTCTGCTTAATCTTTTCTATTTCCTCTGCAGTAAGATCTATATACTTTTCTTTAATATATCTTGCTTTGTCTGCAGGTTTAAAATCATTTGTATAGGGATTAATCCCTGCTTTTCTTAATTTCTCAAGCTTTTCTAAACGGACCTTCAGAATTTGGGACTCCTCAAGCATTTATCTTTCCTCCTTACAAAATTTTTCTTAATTTTATTCCTAAAAAAGGCTTTTCCAAGGGTCTTTAGAAACTTCTTTCCTATGCCTTTGCCCGAGGATGAGCCTGAAGATAAACTTTAAGAAGATATTCATATTGAACTTTGGTATATCTTTGAGTTGTAGCAAGTGATTTATGTCCAAGAAGGGCCTGAATTGACCTTAAGTCCATACCTGCATTTAATAAGTGTGTTGCAAAGGCATGTCTTAATGCATGGGGATGGAGCTTGTAAAGCCCCCTTTTCAGCCCCTCTTTCTTAATAAGTTCAAAGATCCACCTCTCACTCAGTCTTTTTCCCAGTTTATTAATAAAAAGATAATCAGTATCTTTTTTTAAACTACTAAGAAGGGCCTCTCTTTGAAAAAGGTATAAAGTTAATACCTCCATTGCCCTTTTGGAAATAGGAACAAGCCTTTCCTTTTGTCCCTTCCCTCTAACCCTTATGATCTTTCTTTCTAAATCTAAATCATTCAACCTTAGATTAGCTAATTCACTAATTCTTAACCCACTTCCATAAAGCAACTCAAAGATAATTCTCGTTCTGAGATTTTGGAAATCATCTAAAGAAACTTGGTTTATCAATTGATTCACTTCCTCTTCAGAAGGCACATAAGGTAATTTTGTAGAAGATTCCTTAAATGTGAGTTTAGACGCTAAAGTGTTTGTAAAATAGCCCTTTTTGGCTAAGAATTTCAAAAAACTCCTAAGGGCACTAACCTTTCGATTTATAGTAGAGGCTTTAGAGCCTTTTATTTTTAAGCTTAAAATATATTCTCTTAAATGAGGAAGAGTTAATGTTTCTAAAAGAATAGAATTTTTCTCTAAAAAACATTTAAATTCTTCCAAATCCTTAGCATAAGCCCTGAGAGTATTTTTAGAAAAATTTCTCTCAATCTCTAAATACTTTAAAAAAGCCTCTATTTTATCCATTTTTAAAAAGAGAAAGAATTTTTTTCATTAATTCTTCAACTTTAAAAGGTTTTAATAACACTTTATCTTCAGGAATTTCAGAGAGTATAAAGATATCTCCAGTTATATAGATAACTTTTACAGTAGGAATTTTATTCTTCACTTTCATTATTAGATCTCTACCATCCACATCTGGAAGATTTAAATCAAGAAGTATCAAATCTGGCCTTTCTAATTTATCTAAACTTTCTAATAATTCTTTTCCTTCACTAAAGGCATAAACTTGGGCGCCTCTTTCGGTAAGTACTTCTTTTAAGAGATTTCTAATTTCCTCTTCATCTTCCACAAGATAAATTGTCTTTCCCGTTATAAAAACTTCTTGATGTATCAAAGCAATGGGTCTTTCGAAAACTAAGGGTACATAAATGTGAAAGGTTGTCCCCCTACCAATTTTGCTTTCTACCTCAATAAATCCATCTAATCCTTTGATGTGATGATTAACTAAAAAGAGACCAAGCCCACTTCCCTTTTCTTTTGTAGTAAAAAAGGGGTCAAAAATTTTGGGGAGAATCTCCTCTGGAATGCCTGCTCCCGTATCTTTGATACTTATTTTAACATAAGTCCTTTGATTTATGGAGTCTTCTACCTTGCTAAGAGAAATATAAATTTCCCCATCTCCCTCAATGGCATCCTTAGCGTTAACTAAAAAATTTAAACAAATAAAT
>JBKBMM010000006.1:0-15823 GCA_046295835.1 Caldimicrobium sp. | reverse complement strand
GTCTTTCCTTTCTTGCCACTTCTATTCCAGCAAGCACTTGCCCTAAAGGTGGATTTGGTTTAATCCCACCAAATTCAATACAAAAAAGCCCTTTTTTGGAAAAAAGAGTGTGAAGTTTTTCGTACAAACCACTTTTAATTATAGAAGCTTTACCATAGATAAGTAAGAGCTTTTTACCATAATTGGGAAGATCTTCTTCTAATTTTTTTAGAACATTTTTCCCGAAAACAATTTTAGTTGGAAAATAAAACTCAAAGTCTTTCATAGGGAAAAGGCCCTTGCATAGGGCCTTTTATCATCTTTTAGGGTTATTTTCCAAAAATAGACTTTCTCCCTTCGATAATTTCATCCACCACAGAAGGATCTGCTAAGGTAGTAATATCACCGAGATCTTCATATATACCTGCAGCTACTTTCCTTAAAATTCTTCTCATAATCTTACCTGATCTGGTTTTAGGTAGAGCGCTTACAAATTGAATTACCTCAGGGGTGGCAACAGGTCCTATCTCCTTTCTAATATGCTGAATTAGTTCTTTTCTTAATTCTTCAGAGGGAGACACTCCTTCTTTTAAAACAATATAGGCATAGATAGCTTCACCTTTTATTTCATGGGGCATTCCTACAACAGCTGCTTCAGCAACTGCAGAATGGGAAACAAAAGCAGACTCAAGCTCCATAGTACCAATTCTGTGTCCTGAAACATTAATCACATCATCTAATCTTCCTATAATCCAGAAGTATCCATCTTCATCAACTCTTGCTCCATCACCTGTTAGGTAATATCCAGGGAATCTGCTAAAATATATTTCTTTGAATCTTTCAGGATCTCCCCAGACACCTCTTGCCATACCAGGCCAGGCTCTTTTGATACAAAGATGCCCACCTTCATTTACATCAGCTAAAGTTCCATCTGCCCGCAAAATAACAGCTTCAATCCCAGGTAAGGGAAGAGTTGCAGACCCTGGTTTTTGAGGAATAGCATAGGGGAGAGGGGAAATTAAGTGGCCTCCTGTTTCAGTTTGCCACCAGGTGTCTACTACTGGAATTCTACCCTTCCCCACATTTTTATGATACCAAATCCAAGCTTCTGGATTAATAGGTTCTCCCACTGTTCCAAGAATTCTAAGAGTAGAAAGATCATATTTGGCAGGCCATTCATCACCCTCTCTCATTAAAGCTCTAATAACCGTAGGAGCAGTATAAAAAATGGTAACCTTATATCTATCTACAAGTTCCCACCATCTTCCTGGATTTGGATATGTAGGTACTCCTTCATAAATAAATACTGTTGCACCAAGAGCAAGAGGCCCATAAACAATATAGGAGTGACCTGTAATCCAGCCTATATCAGCAGTACACCATAAAATATCCTCTGGTTTAAGATCAAAAACCCATTGGGTAGTATGCGCAGCATATACTAAATAACCACCCGTAGTATGATAAATCCCCTTAGGCTTACCTGTAGATCCAGAAGTATAGAGAATAAAAAGAATATCCTCTGCATCCATCTCCTCGCAAGGACAATACTTCTCAAATGCCTTATTTTTAATTAAATCTTCATATAAGACCCCTCTTTTGTCAGCTAACTTAATTTCCTCTCCAAAGCGATTAACAACTATATAGCGTTCAATACAATCACATTCTGAAATAGCTTGTTCGGCATTTTCTAAGAGCTTTATTTTTCTTCCACCTCTATAAGTTCCATCAGCAGTAATTAATAATTTGGCACCTGCATCAAGCACACGAGATTTCAAAGCCTCTGCAGAAAAACCACCAAAAACCACACTGTGTATAGCCCCAATCCTGGCACAAGCTAACATAGCTGCTATGGCTTCAGGAATCATGGGCATATAAATAGCAACACGATCTCCTTTTTTTACACCAAAGGACTTAAGGATATTGGCAAACCTACAAACCTCATCATATAGCATCTGATAAGTATAAACCCTAACCTCCTTATCTGGTTCTCCTTGCCAAATTATAGCTGCTTTATTTTTAGTTGCAGAATCTAAAAGATGCCTATCTAAACAATTATAAGCAGCATTTAATTTGCCTCCTTCAAAAAATTTGATCTCGGGTTTATGAAAATCCCAATAGCAAGTCCTCTCCCAGTATTTAAACCAAGTTATAAGTTCCTTTGCCCTTTCAGACCAAAATCCATCAGGATCCCGAAGAGAATACTCATAAATCTGCTCATATTGATACTTACTATTAATATATGCTTGGTCTTTGCCATCTTGAGGAGGATAAAAAAGTCTCTCTTCCTTTAATAAGGACACAATCTCTGCCATAGTATACCTCCTTGTAAATATTTTTCCAAATTCATAGAAAAACAAAAAAAAATTATTTGTCAAGAGAAGTGGAAAATTTATTCTTTAACAGGTGGAAAATCTCCGCTTTTATTTCCTGAACTTTTTCACGAATAAGACCCTCCTCTAAGGTTGTGAGTTTATAATTTCTCATAATAAATTCGCCATCAACGATAAGATCCGAGACATATCCGGCTTTAGCGCTATATACAATTAAGGCTAAAGGATTATAATCTGGTTGAAGAGAGAGGTGTTGAAGATCTAAGACTGCCATATCTGCTTTATATCCAGGTAAAAGACAGCCTGTATCATTAAAAAAGAGTGCCTTTGCCCCCCACTCTGTAGCCATAGCAAACACTTCCTTAGCTGTAACTATGGTAGGATCCTCCTTTAATCCCTTTTGAATAAGAGTTGCTGTTCTCATCTCTGAGAAAAGATCAAGATCATTATTACTTGCTGGGCCATCTGTGCCAAGAGAAACCTGAATGCCAGATTTTAAAAAGAGGGGCAAGGGTGCAATTCCAGAGCCAAGCTTCAAATTACTCTCAGGACAATGGGCAATCTTTGCCCCTCTTTTAGCAAAAAGCTCAATTTCCTCTTCATTTAACTTTACACAATGAGCTGCAAGGAGATTTTCCCTAATACCCCCTAATTCATTTAAAAGCTCTGCAGGCCTTTTATGATATTTTCTTTGAACTTCCTCAATTTCCTCTTTGTTTTCTGCTAAGTGAATATGTAGAGGTGCACCATACTTGTCCGCTAACTTAAGGCATTTTTTTATCGTCTCAGGAGAGCAGGTATATAAAGTATGGGGAGAAACAGCAATTTTTATTTTTTTGTGTCTTTCAAAGGTTTGAAGAAGTTCTTCCGTCAATTGTAAGCCTCTCTCTAAAGGTCCATAACCTGGTGAAGGAAAATCAAAAAGACCCTCTCCTAAAAGTGCCTTAAGCCCCGTTTCCTCAACTGCCCTTATTACCTCAGGCTCAAAAAGATACATATCGCAAAATAAGGTGATTCCAGATTTTATCATCTCAAGCAATGAAAGTTTAGTTCCCCAGTATACCCATTCTCTTTTCAGATGGCTTTCTACAGGAAAGATATAATCTTTAAGCCAAACCATAAGAGGTAAATCCTCTGCAATCCCTCTTAAAATACTCATGGGCACATGAGAATGTGCATTCACTAAACCTGGAAAAATAATTTTATGAGAAAAATTTATAACAGGAAAATGAATATATTTTTTCAAAATCTCTGCCTGAGGTCCTACATCAAGAATTTTAGAACCTTCAATAACAACAGCACCATTCTTTATAGGAGGTAAGTTTGCAGAACAAAGAATCCAATCTGCTGTGAGAATCTTGTCTTTCATAAAACTTAAATTACTTTTTTATAAACCTTTTGTCAAGAGGAATTTCGCATTTATGCAAAAAGGTGGAAATAGATTTTACTTTGATTTTCCTGGAAATAGAGGACCTCTACCAGAAAAAGAAGCACATCACTTAATCCGTGTGTGTAGAAAAAAACCCGGCGACATTATATATCTGATTGATGGTAAAGGAAAAGAATTCTTGGGAAAAATTCTCTCTATAAATGAAAAAAGAAAAAGATTATATGTAGAGGTTGAAATCCTTGAAACAGTAAGAGAAGAAAAGGTAAAAATCCCTCAACTTATAGCCCTTATACCCTCGCTTAAGGGAGATAAAAGCGATTTTTTAGTAGTAAAGGGAACAGAATTAGGCATCCATAAATTTATTATCTATTATTCTCATTATACCATCCCTAAGCACGAAAGAAAAAAAATTGATCGCTTCAAAGAAAAGGCACTCTCAGCCTTAAAACAATCGGGAAGACTTCTTCTCCCCGAAATTGAAATTGCAGAAGATCTGTTACAAATCTTGAAAACCCTCCCTAAGGATAATACATTAAAACTTATAGCTACACCCCATAGTACGCTTTCTCTCAAAAATCTCTTAGATTATCTACAAACCAAACCTGAAAAAATTTTCCTTCTCACAGGTCCAGAAGGAGGCTTTTCAGAAAAAGAAATAGAAGTAGCCCTAAGTACAGGATTTATTGAAATTGCCTTAGCTGAAAATATCCTTAGGGCTGAAACTGCCTCCCTCTCTCTCATGTCCCTTCTTGCCTTCTTTTCTCTATCCCTAAAGGCCCCACATTAATAATTAGCTATCCTATTTTATTTATTTCATTTATAAATACTATTGACATAATTAATAAATATGGTAAAATGAAAAAGAGAGGTTTTTTATGCTTGACTGGAGGAAACTTGAGGTTTTTATAAAGGTATATGAAACAAAGAGTTTTTCCAGGGCAGCTAAAGAGCTTTTTCTTTCTCAACCCACTGTAACTATTCATCTTAAGGAGTTGGAAAATTTTTTGGGTGTTAGACTACTTGATAGAGACACAAGAAATGTTATTCCCACAAAGGCAGGAAAGATTGTCTATGAGTATGGCAAACAAATTTTACATATCTACAAGCAGATGGAAAAGGAATTATGGCCCTTTAAAGATGATGAGGCAGGGTATATAGAAATTGGGGGAAGCACAATACCTGGTCAATATATTCTGCCAAGAATTATCAAATTGTTTAAGGAGGAAAATCCCAAGATAAAAATATATCTTAAAGTTAGTGATACTCAAGGAGTAATTGAGGGGGTTTTAAATGGTATTTTTGAATTTGGTGTAGTAGGAGCCAAAACTAAACAGAGTGAATTAATTTTTGAGGCTTGTTGCGAAGATGAAATCCTTTTAATAGCTCCTTCAGACTTTTTAGAGGATGAAATTTCTCTTTCTCAGCTCTATACACTTCCCCTTATTAAAAGAGAAGAGGGCTCTGGTACCTGGAAAAATGTAATCCAAGCCTTAGAAAAGGTGGGATTAAATCCAGCTAAATTAAATATTGTTGGTGAGATGGGCTCAACTGAGGCAGTAAAAACAGCAGTAAAAGAAGGGCTTGGCTTATCTTTTGTCTCAAAAAGAGCAGTGGAATTAGAAGTAACCCTAAATTTAATCAAAATAGTCAGTATTAAAAATTTTCAGATAAAAAGAAATTTCTTTTTAATCTATCTTAGAAACAAAGAATTTTCGCCTCCTGGGCAAAAATTCCTAAACTTTTTTAAAAAAGTAATTTTTTAAAAGGGTTTTACCTTCTTGATTGTGGGGATATCTTTTTTTCTCTTTATTATGTTATCACCAAATAGTACCGTTTTTAACCACTTAAAGCCAAATTGAAGCAGTTTAAGGTCATCTTTTTTAATTTCTTCTAAAGTTGTATCCTCTACCTCAAAAATTTCTAAGAATTTACTTTCAAAGACAAAATCTCTAAATCTTTCGGGATTGGTGGAGACCATAAAAAACAGTTCAAGGCTTTTTTCAGGCACCTCTATAGGTCCAAGAGATTCTTTTCTCATAATTATTTCCGCCCATTCGAAAATAGGCTCTTCCAAACCAGGAATTCCTTGGGATTCACGATACTCTTCTACAGTTATTTCTGGGCCAGAATCAAGCCCCTGACAAAAGCCTTCTTTTACTAAATAATAGAATTCCTCGTTCCTTTTTTCATCCCTATTTCTAAAAAGTCCAAAACCTAAGGGATAGTATCTACAGGCAAGAGGTCTAACCTCATATACACTACAACCCCCTTCTCCTAAAAAAGGACAAGTCTTTTCTTCATCTTCCCTCATTTTAAGTTTAGCTATAGGAAGGCCTGATTTAGGTAAAATAAAAGGTTCTGTATATCTTAAAAGGAACTCATCGGTATCCATATTTAAGAAATTCTTGATACGCAAAATATCATAAGGGGTTAAAGGTAAATACAGATCTGAACAACAGAGTTTAAAACATGGAACCCCTGGATAACACTGAAAAACAATTTTTGATTGAGGCGTAAGCCTTATCGGTTCAACTATTTTTTCAAAACCTTTTAATCTATGAACTCCCTCCATTAATATCACCTCATTGGAGTTAATTTATATTATGATACCAGGTTTTAATTTTTTTGAAAGATAGTTAAAAGAATCTAAAAAATATAGCACCACAAAAGGGTATCCAAAAATTGTCCCTTTCAGTAAAAAATTCTACAACAGTTAAAAAGAAAGATAATAAGAGTATGCTTAAAAGAGAGTTTTTTAAAAAAAATATACCTAAGAGGAAAGAAGAGAAAAAGAAGATATAAGCGCCAAGGATAGACTTTTTAAATTTTAAGAAGGGCCTTCCAAACTGTGCACCTATGATTCCGGCTAACGGATCAGAGATACCCAAAACAAGGATTAAAAATTCCAATTTTGCCCCTGAGACCAAAAGGGCAGCTAAAAAAATTCCTAAGAGAAAAAAGAAGGCATCACTCAAATGTCTTTTTTCTCTCTCTTTTAAAAGGGGCAACCAAAGATTTTGCAGGAGCAAGACATTTTGAACCTTGAGTCTAAGTACTTCCCAGATGGTAATTAAAACTAAAAGCAGGGCTAAGAAGGGGATAAAGAGCTTATCTTTCAGGATTTTATATATCAATAAAAGTGTAAATGAGCTGAGTAAATGAAAGATTTTTCGTTTCCAGTTTATTCCCATTCAATTGTAGCAGGGGGTTTTGAGGAAATATCATAAACTACGCGATTTACTCCCTTTACCTCATTAATGATGCGATTAGAGAGGCGTGCAAGAAGATCATAGGGAAGTCTTACCCAGTCAGCAGTCATTGCATCCTGACTTTCAACTACTCTTATAGCTATAACATATTCATAGGTTCTTGCATCGCCCATGACTCCAACACTTTTAACAGGAAGAAGCACTGCAAAGCTCTGCCAGACCTTGTAGTACCACTGAGAATTAAGCATTTCCTCTTGAACGATTGCATCTGCTTCTCTAAGGATAGCCAATTTTTCTTCGGTAATTTCTCCTATAATTCTCACAGCTAATCCAGGGCCAGGAAAAGGCTGTCTCCAGATTATTTTTTTGGGAAGCCCTAACACCTCAGCTATCTTTCTTACCTCATCTTTAAACAATTCCCTTAAAGGCTCAAGGAGTTTCAACTGCATTCTTTCAGGTAGACCTCCCACATTGTGATGACTTTTAATCCGCACAGAAGGCCCTCTAAAAGAGCAAGACTCAATTACATCAGGATAAAGGGTTCCTTGAGCTAAGTATTTCACCCCTTCAATTTGTTTTGCTTCTTTTTCAAAAACCTCAATAAAGGTTTCCCCAATTATCTTTCTTTTCAACTCTGGATCAACAACTCCCTTTAACCTTTCTAAAAAAAGAGAGCTTGCATCCACATATTTTACCTTCAACCCCAGACTCTTCATTAAACTCAACACTTCTTCTGGCTCCCCTTTTCTTAAAAGTCCATTATTAACAAAAATAGGTATCAATTTATCTCCTATAGCTTTATGTACTAAAAGAGCTGTAACTGTGGAGTCTATACCCCCTGAAAGGGCACAGATTACCTTTTCTTTAACCTTAGCCTTAATTTCCTCAAGAGTCATTTCTATAAAAGAAGGCATATTCCATGAACCACTACACTTACAGATTTCATATACAAAATTTTTAATAAGGGTCATTCCAATTTGGGTATGCACTACTTCAGGATGAAATTGCACCCCAAAAAGGGACTTTTTAGTATGCATAAAGGCAGCATTAGGTGAATTTGGTGTAGATGCGATAGAGACAAAATCAAGGGGTAATTCTTCAACCCTATCACTGTGACTCATCCAAACTTGATAATCTTCAAGAGGAGAAAGACCTTTAAAAAGAGGATTTTCTTTTAAAATAGTTAATTGCGCTTGCCCAAATTCTCTTTTCAAACTTCGCTCAACTCTTCCCCCTAAAAGATAAGCCATAAGTTGCGCTCCATAACAAATCCCTAAGATAGGGATACCTAAATCAAAAATTTCAGGAGAAATCATAGGAGCACCTTCATCATACACACTTGAAGGCCCCCCAGATAAGATTATGCCCCTTGGATTAAAATCGGTGATCTCCTTTAAATTTACAAAACAAGACTTTATCTCACTATATACAGATAACTCTCTTATTCTTCTAGCAATTAACTGGGTGGTTTGTGATCCAAAATCAATTACTAAAATTTTTTCCCTTTGTTCCATTAGCCTTGCTCCTTCTAAACAAAATTAAACCCAATACCATTAATATAATTAAAAGACCCACAAGAGCCATTTCAATAAGAAAATATTTTAACTTTTCTGCAGACAAAACTGCTGGATGAGAAATTTCAAAGGAAAGAATTATTAGTCTTCTTACTAAAGCAGTAATAGCTACTAATATAAAAGGTTCAATACATTTAACTGCACTCTCTTCAGTAATTGCCACAGTAACAGTATAAAAAATCTCCAAAAAAATTAATGAAACTAAAATTTTATCTAAAAATTTGATAGCCACCTCTGAAAACTTTGTGAAATCATAGAGACTTAAAATTAACGTTAATCCATCTATCACAACAAGTAGAAAGCCAAGGATAAGACCGAGAGCAACTAAATAATAGAGATATTCTTCAACTTTAATTAGTGCTTCCCTCAATTTAAGTCTAAAAAATTTTGACCTATCCTTGGGCTGCATTTTCTATTCCTTTTTTGAATTAACTTTAGCCATAGCCTTCATGAGGCCAAGATACAGTATATCTTCCAGGGCTAAAACTGCTTGACCTAAAATCTCAGCAACTATCTTCCATTCTTCTTCGCTAAAGGGTGAGAGCACATAATCTCTTGTTAGCCCCTTTCCTTCTGGTTTACCTATTCCTAATTTAAGACGAGGAAAGTCTTGAGTTTGAAGTGCTTCAATAATAGAGAGAACTCCTTTATGCCCACCTGCACCACCTTTAGGCAACAACTTCATCTTACCTAAGGGAAGATCTAAATCATCATAAATGACAAGAAGATTTTCTGGCACTTCAGAGTACCTTTGAAGTATCTTCTTTATTGCTCTTCCTGAAAGATTCATAAAAGTTTGAGGTTTAACTAATAAGGCTTTATCTTTATATTTTGCAATTTCACTCTCTAAAGAAGGATCTAACTTGAAGCTTAGATTATGTTTTTGGGCAAAATGTGAGAGCACTAAAAAACCAAAATTATGGCGAGTTTTTTCGTATTCTTTACCAGGATTGCCTAATCCACAAAAAATCCACAAAACTTAAAAAACTCCTTAAGAAGTAGTCTCTTTGCCTTCTTCTGAGGAAACTTCCTCTGCTACAAGGGTTGCTACCGTTTCATCAGGATGATCTTTAATTTTTAGACCTTCTGGAACTTTAATGTCTCTTACATGTAAACTATCTCCAACATCAAGATGGCTTATATCTACAACGATTTTATCTGGTATTTCAGTGGGAAGACATTCAATAGTTAACTCATGAAGCATAATTTCTAAAATTCCACCTTTTGTTATTCCCACAGGCTTGCCTACAAATTCAAGGGGCACTTCCAATTCAATAGGTCTTCCCTCCTCTATAGATTGAAAATCTAAATGAACAAACATATCTGTTACAGGATCTCTTTGGATCTCTTTGAGAATCGCCTGTTTTTTTAACTCATCTTTTTTAAAATCCAAAGTAAAAACTACCGTTTCTCCTTTCATTTTTTTGTAAACTCTTTCAAACTCCGAATACTTAACAGCAAGAGGAAGAGGCTCCATACCTTTTCCATAAAGGATAGCAGGGATTAACCCTTTTTTTCTAATTTTTTTGGCCATCTCTTTACCAGTTTTTTCTCTTTTTTCCACTGGCAAAACTACCTGTTTCATTTCATCCCTCCTAAAGGTTTTTTAACTTAAATTCACTTTCTTATATTTAACAATTCTAAGTCTCTATCCCTAAATAAAAAGGGAGCTAATAGAATCATCGGTATGAATTCTTCTTATAGCTTCTCCCAAAAGTTCTGCAACACTTAATACCTTTATTTTATCTAAGGCTTTAGCTTCCTCCCCTAAGGGTATAGTATCACTTACAATGAGGGCCTTAAGAGGGGATTTTGAGATCCTTTCTATGGCCTTTCCTGAGAGAACTGGATGCGTGGCAATGGCATATACCTCTGTTGCACCTTTATCTAAAAGGGCTTCAGCAGCCTTACAAATTGTGCCTGCAGTATCTATCATATCATCAACAATAATAGCTACTTTATCTTTAACCTCACCAATTATATTCATTACCTCGCTCTCATTAGGTCTCGGCCTTCTTTTATCTACTATAGCAAAGGTTGAATCAAGTCTTTTAGCATACTCTCTTGCCCTTTCAACACCTCCTGCATCAGGTGAAACAATAATAATATCATTAGTCTTAAAGTTTTCTTTGATAAATTTTATAAATACAGGCATAGCATAAAGGTGATCTACGGGGATATCAAAAAAACCTTGAATTTGTCCTGCATGAAGATCCATAGTGAGGACCCTTCTTGCCCCAGCAACCACAATTAGATTAGCAACAAGTTTAGCAGAAATGGGAGTTCTTGGGGCAGTTTTTCGGTCTTGCCTTGCATACCCATAATAAGGGATAACAGCTGTTATTCTTCTTGCTGAGGCCCTTCTTGCTGCATCAACCATAATTAAGAGTTCCATTAAGTTTTCATTAACAGGAGGACAGGTAGGCTGTACTATAAAAACATCTGCCCCACGAACATTCTCCTCAATCTCCACAAAAAGCTCTCCATCACTAAATCTTTTCAAAGTGCTTTTGCCCAGTGGAATCGCTAAATAGTTACAAATTTTTGCAGCAAGTTCAGGATTAGAGGAACCTGAAAATATCTTAAGGGGATTAGCAAACATTTTCTAAATGCCTCCTCCATTATCTAAATTTTTAGCCAGATATATTTTAACACCCTTTAAAAATTTTTTTAGTCCTGGCAAAAACTTAAGTGGTGGCTCTTTAAAAACTCCATAAATCGTTGATCCAGTACCTGTAAGATTTACTGCCAAGGCGCCTTCCTCTAACAAAATTTTTTCATATACCGCATATTCTGGATAATGCTTATATATTAATTCTTTAAAATCATTTATTAATCCCTGGGGTTGATTCCAAGGAGCAGGAAAGGTTTTATATATAATAGCTTCTTTTTCTTTTGTCAAGCCAAGCGCTTTATAAGCCCAAGCAGTATTGATGGGGAAATTAGGATACAAAAGAAGATAATAGGCAGGATGGGAAGGATAGGGTCTTAAAATCTCTCCAATTCCTCTGGCTTCTGCTGAAAAGTAATCTGTTACAAAAAAGGTAACATCAGCCCCTAACCTTTGAGCTAAAAATATCACTTTTTCCCTTTCTATTTCAAATAATTTTGATAGAATCTTTAATAAAGTACCAGCATTACTACTTCCTCCTCCAAGCCCAGCTCCTATGGGTATCCGCTTGGTAACCCTAATTTTGATCTCACTTTTTATTCCAAAGCTTTCTTGAAAAAGTTTCCAGGCTCTATAGAGGAGATTCTTTTCTAAGGGAATTTCTTCTTCTGAAATAAAATCAAGGGAAAAGGAAGGGGATATCTCTATTTCAATCTCATCGAAAAGGGCAATTTTCTGGAAAATACTATATATCTCATGATACCCATCTTTTCTTTTTTTTAAAACTTGAAGAGTAAGATTAATTTTCGCTGGAGAAAGAGAAAAAACTTTTGACATTAAAAGATATTCTAACTACAGAGTTTTACATATTTAAGCTTTAATTCATATAAAATAGCTTGTAATAATTTTTCTTCCTCTACCGTAAGATTACCTTTAGTTTTTTCCTTAAGCATTTCTAAGGTTTCTATAGCTTGACGAGCAAGCATAAGATTTGGCTCTTTACGTTTAGTGATAGGATCAGGAAGCTCTCCTAAATGTACTAAGGCTGCTGTATTTAGAGATAGAATAAAGGTATTAAAATTGATTAAGTGGCAAAGATCCTCATCCCATTCCATAATTCTCACCCCTTCTTCTTAACTATAGCAACTTCTGGTTTAATTAAAAACCCTCCCTTAGGGGGTTTTTTTTCAGAGAGTCTTTCTGAAATTCTTTTAATTTTATCACTAGGATGAAATTCCTTGGCCTTTTCTAAAAACCGTTGAGCATCTTTAATTTTTCCATCCATAAGATAGTCTCTTGCCCTTTTTAAAATAGCTCTCTCTCTTTCTGAATTATAAGCACTTTTATCTTGAAATCCAAATAAAGATGGAACTTTAATAACCATATCTGAACCACAACAAGGACAAGAAGGAAAATCTTCATCCCTTCTCATAAGTTTTTCAAAAAGATTCCCACAAGTTTCACACTGAAACTCATAAATTGGCATATTTTTAAAAAAATTGTAATGCAATTTTTATGAATATCAACTATTTTAAAAAACTAAAAAATCAAAGTTTGACAAAAAAACTTTTTGGATTATCTTATTAGCATAATATTAATCTCAACAAAACAAAGTGGTGTTGTATCTAAATGGAAAAGAGTACAGTTTTAGGTATTTTATTAGATGAAATCCCTCCTGAAGGGATTCAACTTAATTTTGAAAATTTTAAAGAGATAGAAGATGTTAAATTGTTTGAGCCCTTTTCAGTGTCTTTGCATCTTCGTAAAAGGGGATATGAAGTTATAGTAAAGGGCTTTATAAAAGGGGTTATTACCCTTGTCTGTGATTTATGCTTAGAGGAATTCCACTATAACATAGAGAAAAATTTCGAAGTGCTACTTTTGCCAAAACATAGCTTAAATTTTGAAGGTGAGCGTGAATTAAGTTCAGAGGATTTGGAAGTAAGTTTTTATGAAAATTCTTTTATAAATTATCACGATATTATACATGAAGAGATCTTATTATCCCTTCCTTTTAGGAGTATATGTAGGGAAGATTGTAAAGGCTTATGTCCCCATTGTGGAGCAAATTTAAATAAGGAAACTTGCCATTGTCCAAAAATAAAGAGAACCTCTCCTTTTCTTATATTAAAGAATTTAAAAATTTCTCAGGAAAAAAGAGTGAATAAGGAGGTTTAGAGATGGCTGTTCCTAAGAGAAAAACTTCAAGATCAAGAAGGGGTATGCGGAGAGCGCACCAAGCTTTAACAACCACTTCAGGAAGCCTTTGCCCTAAATGCCGTTCCTTCAAGCTTCCACATAGAATTTGTCCTAAATGTGGTTATTATAAAGGAAAGGCCTTTATTGAAAAATCTGAAGTTTAATCCACTTTATAAATGTATCGCATCATCTTAGATGTGATGGGGGGCGATTTCGCCCCCCAGGCTATTCTTAAAGGCGCAGAGCTTGCCTTAAAAGCCTTTCCAGATCTAACTCTTATTTTAGTTGGCAAAGAAGAAGTCGTAAAAAAATATCATAATATAGAGAGGGTAGAATTACTTATTGCTGAAGACTATATATCCATGGAAGAATCTCCATCAGAGGCTTTAAAGAAGAAGAGATCTGCCAGCATTTTTAAGGGGCTTGAATGGATTAAAGAGGGTAAGGCTCATGCCTTTGTTTCTGCCGGAAATTCCGGAGCAATTGTAGCAGGAAGTATTTTTATTTTAGGTAGACTCTCAGGGGTGCGCCGCCCTGCTATAGCTACACTTTTACCCACTTTAAAAGAACCTATGGTTTTAATTGATGCTGGAGCAAATGTAGATTCTAAGGCTTATGATCTTTATCAATTTGGGCTTATGGCAAGTTTATTTTTAGAACACATTTGGGGAAGGCCCTCCCCTAAAGTAGCGCTTCTCTCTATAGGTGAAGAATCAGGCAAAGGGAATCAATTAGTAAAGGAAGCCCATACCCTTTTTAAAAATTCAAATTTAAACTATTATGGAAATATTGAAGGTAGGGATTTATATAAAGGAGAGGTAGATGTGGTTGTTTGTGATGGTTTTATTGGGAATATCTGCCTTAAACTTTCTGAAGGGCTTGCTGAAACCATTCTGGAAATGCTAAAAAGTGAAGTAAAAAAATCTTACCTCTATATATTAGGTATGCTACTTTCCAAAGGGGCACTTAAAGCCTTTAAAAAGAAGACAGACTGGAGAGAATATGGAGGAGCTCCCCTTTTGGGGGTTAAAGGAAATGTAATTATTTCCCACGGCAAATCTGATGCCTATGCCATTAAAAATGCCATAAGACAAGCCTTACATTTTGCAAAAATTGAGCTTTATAAAAAACTTGAAAAAGCTATAGAAGAAAATTCCATTGAGGGGGAAAAAATTGGGGATTAAATCTACTGTTATTCTCTCCTGTGGTATGGCAGTTCCACCTAAGGTTTTAACTAATCATGATTTAGAAAAGATAGTAGATACAAGTGATGAATGGATACAAGTGAGAACAGGAATTAAAGAGAGACATATTCTCGAAAAAGATGAAGTAATAAGTAGTTATGCATTAGCTGCAGCCAAAGAGGCTTTAGTGAAAGCCAATCTCAAGGGTGAAGATCTTAATCTTATTATTTGTGCCACTCTCACCCCTGATTATTTAATGCCCTCCTTGGCAATCTTATTGCAAAAAGAACTATCAGCTGTAAATGCTGGAGCCTTTGATCTATCAGCCACTTGCTCTGGATTTCTCTATGCATTATCTGTTGCTGACCAATTTATCAAAAACCATCCAGATTGGAAGATTCTTGTTGTTGGAGCTGAAGCCCTTTCCAGGAAAACTAATTGGGAAGATAGAACCACCTGTGTGCTCTTTGGAGACGGAGCAGGAGCAGTGATTGTAGGAGGAGCTGAATATCAAGACAGAGGAATAATTGATTTTATTTTAGGAGCAGATGGATCAAATTGGCAACTTCTTACATTGAAAGGTGGAGGATCAGCATATTTTCCCTTAGATGAACGCCTTCAAAAGGATGAATACTATATAAAAATGCAAGGAAGGGAAGTCTTTAAAATAGCAGTAAGAATGATGGAAAAATTAGCTTTAGATATACTATTTAGAAACAACTTAACCCCCCAGGATCTAAATCTTGTTATTCCCCATCAAGCCAATTTAAGAATAATTGAATACCTAAGAGAAAAATTAGAACTTCCACCAGAGAAAGTTTTCGTTAATATTCAAAGATATGGGAATACTTCTGCTGCAAGTATCCCTATTGCCCTTTATGAAGCTGAAAAAGAAGGACGCCTCAAACGTGGAGATTTAGTGCTTTTAGTTGCCTTTGGTGGAGGGTTCACCTTTGCCTCTATGTTAATAAGATGGTAGGCCCTGAAATGAAGTCTTTACCTCTAAAAGAAAAAATCTTCTTAGAACTTTTCGATAATTTTCCAGCCCTTTTTGCCCTTCTCGACGAGAAGGGTAACATAATAGCCACAAATAAAACTTGGCAAAAAGAGGCTTTAAAGAGAGGTCTTATAGCGAGGGCTGATGGAGTTGGCTATAACTATTTACAGCTATGTGATAAAGTGGAAGGTGAAGAAAAAGACTTAGCTAAAAAAGTAAAAGAAGGAATAATTTCTGTTATAAAAGGTGAAAAATCCAATTTTTCTTTACTATACAATTTCTTTGATTTGTTGGAAGAAAAGGAAAGACACTTTCTTTTCTTAATTTATGCCCTTTCTATAAGACCCAAA
>JBKBMM010000005.1:0-16310 GCA_046295835.1 Caldimicrobium sp. | reverse complement strand
CTGCAGCCTTTGCTAATCTAAAAATTATCTCTAAAGAGAGATCCTCAATCTCTTTCAGGGCAAGCTGAAGCTCTAAATTACTTTTAAGTAAAGCTGCAGTTTTCTTTTCTACCTCTTCTTCTAAACGCCTTTGATAATCCTTTAAAAAATCATGATAGAGTTTTACTTTAGTGAGAGATTTTATGCGTGCCTGAAGCTCAGGATACATAAAGGGCTTATTTAAAAAATCATCTGCCCCTGCAAGAAGACCCTTTACACGGGTTTCAAAATCACCAACCCCTGTTATTAAAATTACTCCAATATCAACAGTATTAGGGTCATTTTTTATTATTTTACATAGTGTTATGCCATCCATCTCAGGCATAAGATAATCTGTAAGAATTATATCAGGAAAAAAAGTAGAAAGTTTATCTAAGGCTTTCTTCCCATCTTCAGCTACATCTACTTCATATCCCTCAGAAAGAAGGATTTCCCGTAAACCATCTCTAATAGCAGGATCATCATCTACTACTAAAATTTTCATAACCCTCTTTAGATCTTCCCCTGGAAAAAACATACCTCTGCCTCTTTAAGCTCTTCCATAGTATTTATATTATAAAAGAGATAGCCTCTAAAATCTATTTTATGCCAAAAATCAGAGAAAACAAGCAAATTTTTCTTTAATAGAAAATGTAAAAAGCCTTTCATACTTTTTGTCTTATTTTTTTCTAAAAATTCCTTCAGTTCATGAAGCAAAGAGGAAGGATACACTCCCGGGAAGGGTTCTGGTGCCCCTTCCTTTACAAAAACAATAGAAAAATTTAAAAAGATCTCTCCTAAAATTAGGAGATACTCAGCTGCTTCTTTTAGGATGAAAGGTTGGTCTACTGCAGAGACTATAAAAAAGGTATCTTTAGAAGCTTTTTTCATAGCAGAGTAAAGACCTGAAATAGGCCCCATTCCTTTATAGAGAGGAGAATCAAGAAGAAAATTAAAGTCTTTTATAGGTAAACTCAAAGAGCTTAGTAGAGTTATGATTTCCTTTTTTTGTGCTAAATCCCTTATGGAAATCCATATAGGCAAATTTAGTTCTAAATAGGGTTTTATAGCCCAAAAGATAAGAGGTTTCCCCTTGAGGCATTTGAAAGGTTTATTCCCTCCTATTCTTTCCCCTTTTCCACCTGCAAGCACTAAGGCTATTTTTTTCATAGATTTCTCTTGTTAATTTGAATTTTACTTTCCCCATCTTTTTGCTTAATGATTTCAATAAGTACTGGAAAATATTCTTTAAGCTCTCTTATGTGGGAAATAACTCCAATAATTTTGCCAGTTTTTTGAGAGAGTTGGAAAATTGCTTGCAAAACCTTCTCTAAGGTGTTTTCATCTAATGTCCCAAATCCCTCATCAATTAATAAAGTTTCTAAAGGATTTTTTTTAGAAAGGGAAACTACTACATCAGAGGTGCCAAGGGCAAAGGCAAGAGAAGCTAAGAAAGATTCACCCCCTGAAAGGGTATTGACTTCTCTCTCCCTCCCTGTATATGCATCAAAGACTTCAAGAATAAATTTACGTGTAAAAAGCTCCCCCTCTACAAAGCGATATCTTCCAAAGGTAAAATCATTTAAATAGTGATTAGCTCTTTTAAGTATAAGTGATAAAAATTTGGATAATACAAAGGAATGAAAGGAAATACCAGAAACCTTTCCCGATATCAAAAGATTTATCTTTTCTAAATAGGGATATTCCCCTTCTAAGGTCTCTTTTTCTTGAGAAATTTGAAGATATTGTAACTTTAAGTGCTCTAAAGTTCTAAGCTTTTCTTCTAAGCTACTTAATTTTGAAAGGCTTTCATCTCTTTTTCTCTCTACCTCACTTTTTGCATTGATTAAGTTAGCGTATTTGCTTTTCAATTCCCTTAGTTCCTTCTCTTCGCCTTTCAAATTAAGAGAAATTAATCTTTCATGAAGCTCTTTTAAATTTGTCTTTAGGCGATTCCTCTCACTTTCAAAACTCTGAACCCCCCTTTCATAATCCTCAATACGGGAAAGCTCAGGATAATATCTTTTCAGTTCCTTTAAATTTTTAAAAATCCCTTTTTTTACTAATTTTGAAACTTCTCTTAAACTTTCTCTATAGTCTTTTACTATAGAGAGGATCTCTGTCTCTAAATTATTAAGCTGTCCCTCTATGTAGGACCTATCCCTTTCTAAAGCGGAAAGTTCTCCTTCCAAAATCTCTTTTTCTAATTCATAATTTTTAATCTCTTTTTCTAAAGAAAAGATCTCTCTTTTTAGACTTTCAGGATCAATATCCTGTGAAAAAGAAAGGGTTCTTAAAGCAGAAAGTTCCCCTTCAAGACGAGCCTTTTTTTCACCCAAATTTTTTAAAGCCTCCTGAACTTCCCTTTTTTCCTCTAAAATTTTTTGATACCTTTCCTCTACCTCTCTTTCCATGTTTTCTGCCACATCTTGAGAAATGTTTAGCTCCTCCCTTTCCTCTAAAAAGGAGAGCCTTTTTTTTAGCTCATCCATTTGAGAAAAGATCTCTTCCCTATTTTCTGGGATTAAAGTTTTTAATAAGGAAAGTTCACCTTGAAGATGAGAGTACCCTCCCTTTTTTTCCTCTAATTTATTCTCAAGATAAGTGAGCTTTTCTTTTAAATTTTCTACAGAGAGAGTAAAAAGTGTTGGTGAAGCCTTTTTAGGATGATGTAGAGATCCACAAACTGGACAGGGTGTACCTTCTTTTAGATTTTCTGCCAGTATGCATGCAAATCTTTCCAATTCATGTCTTTCCAATTCTCTTTGATAAAATATCTTTTTGTTTTCAAGTTCCTCTATTTCCTTTTTTAAGATCTCCAAATTTTTCTTTTTCTCCTCAAAATTTATCAAATATTTTATCTTTTCCTCAATTTCATAAATTTTTATCATTATCTCTTCTTTTTCTTTTATTTCATTTTTAATTTGTTTAATTTTTTCTTTTTCTTGCAAAATTTCTTCTTCTTTTTTTTCAAGGATTTTAAGTTGGTTGTTTTCTTCTTGATAAAGTTTTTGTATTATTTGTAATTCTTTAGTTAAAGAGTTTATTTTAGTTAGGATTTCAAGTATTTCTTTTTTTTTGAGAAGCTCTTCTTTTTTTTGTTGGTAAAGGTTTTCCTTTTCTTTGATTTCTTTTTCTTTAAGTTTTTTTGAAGATAAGGTTAGTTTGATTTTTTCAAGGTCTTTTAAGAGGGTTTTTTTATAGGTATTTTTTTCTTTTAATTTGACCCATAGAGTTTTAGTATTTTCATAGTAATAAATTTTACTATTAAGGATTTTGAGTTTTTCAAGTTTTTCCTTAAGGGTTTCTATTTCAGGGAGCTTATTTATCTCTAAGTGAGAAAGTTCCTCTTTGGTTTTATGATACTGATTAAGTAGGTCTAAGGCATATTCTACTTCTTTAAGCTCCTTTTCCAGGGATTTTAGTTTATCTGTGATGATAGAAAATTCCTTAGCTAAGCTTTCCTTTTCATGAGAAAGGGTGTTAATTTTAGTGTCTAACTCTTCTAAGGAGTTTGCTTCTCCTAAGTTTAGGATTTTTTTCATGGTATCTTCTAAATTGCGTAAATGTTGAGAGAGTTTATTTGTGCGTTCTTTAAAAAAATTTTCAAGTCTTGAGAGAAGGTCCATATCAAAGAGTTTTTCAATAAGGGCTTTTCTTTCTCTTGGTTCAGAAAGAAGAAGTTCTCTATATTCTCCTTGAGGAAGCATAAAAACTTTTTTGAAATATTTTCCTTCAAGTCCAAAGATTTCTTTTAATTTATCAGCGATTTCTTCTTTTTTTTGAGAGTAGAGCCGATCATTTATCCAAAGGGCGGAGACATAGGTTTGTCTTTTTTCATAAGGAGGTTTTCGTAAAATTTGATAAATCTGCCCTTTGAAAAGGAATTTTAAGACTACTTCAGGCTCTATATAGGGATATTTGTAAAGATGGTGAGAGATTAAATCTTTGGGGGATCTATCTGGAAAGGTAGCTTCTCCAAAGAGGGCAAAAAAGATAGCATCAAAAAGGGTAGTTTTGCCTGCTCCAATCTCTCCGGTAATTAAAAAAAATCTTTCTTGATGGATAAGGCGAAAAATTTCCTCAGGAATCTCTCCCTTTATAAAGGGACCAAAACCTTTAATAGAAAGATAAAGAGGACGCATTTAAGAGTAACTATTTTATTTTACCTTTATATTTGCTTCTTAGTTCTCTTTCTAAATCTCTTCTTTTTATATCTTCTCTTCGGTCATGTACTTTTTTTCCTTTTGCAAGGGCAAGCTCAACCTTGGCTATGCCTCTTTCATTAAAATAGACCTTTAGGGGTATAAGGGTATACCCCTTTTCTTGGACCTTTCCTGCTAAGCGTTTTATTTCTCTTTTATGAAGAAGTAGTTTTCTTGTCCTTGTAGGGTCAAGATTTTTGGCTTCTAAACTGTGGGGATAAGGGCTTATGTGAAAATTATAAAGATAGACCTCTCCATTTACAAGGCGTGCAAAACTATCTGATAGATTTGCTCTTCCTTCTCTAAGAGATTTTACTTCACAACCCAAGAGTTGTATACCCGCCTCATAGGTTTCTTCAATTTCATAAAGAAATGAGGCTTTACGATTTGTGCAAACTATTTTTTGAGGCATTCCCTAAACTCCAAGAAACCTTCTTAAAAGACCTTGCATTTTTCCTGGGTGTTTAAATTGTTTCATCAGGGTTTTCATTTCTTCAAAGCTTTTAAGAAGTTTATTTACATCTTGTACAGTTGTGCCTGAGCCTTTGGCTATACGTCTTTTTCTACTGGCATTAATAATATGGGGATTTCTTCTTTCTTGGGGTGTCATGGATTTAATTATTGCTTCCATCTTTACAAGTTCTTTTTCATCAATGGGGAGTTTATCGACTTTTTGTCCAAGACCTGGCAAGAATTTAAGGAGTTCTTTTATTGAGCCAAGTTTTTTAATTTGTTGAAATTGTTCTAAGAGATCTTCAAGATCAAATTGGAGCTTTTTGATTTTTTTCTCAAGTTCTTTAGCCTTTTTTAGATCGAAGGTTTCTTGAGCCTTTTCAATAAGGGTTAGAATATCTCCCATGCCAAGAATTCTTGAGGCAAGTCTATCTGGATGAAAGACCTCAAAGGCCTCAATTTTTTCCCCTGTTCCTAAAAACTTAATAGGACATCCTGTAACTTCTCTAAGAGATAAAGCAGCTCCACCTCTTGCATCTCCTTCCACTTTAGTAAGAATAATACCAGTAAGTCCAACCTTTTCTTGAAAGGTTTGGGCAACATTTACCGCATCTTGTCCCATCATTGCATCAGCTACTAAAAGCACCTCTGTAGGTTTAAGAAACTCTTTTAACTCCCTCAACTCCTCCATTAAGGTTTCATCAATATGAAGACGCCCTGCTGTATCTACAATTAAGACATCCTTTTTTTGTTCTTTAGCACTTTTCAAGGCTTTATCTACGATTTGAAGGGGCTTTTCCTCAGGGGTTGCCTCAACAAAGGGTATATTTATTTTTTGGGCTAACACTTTTAATTGTTCAATAGCTGCAGGTCTGTAAATATCTGCTGAAACAAGGAGAGGATGATGCCCCTTTTTTTTAAGATAATAAGCAAGCTTTGCAGCGGTTGTGGTTTTTCCAGAACCCTGTAAACCTGCAAGTAGAATTACCGCAGGTTTGGGATATAAAACCAAGCCTTGAGCCTTGCTTCCTAAGGTCTCTATTAATTCCTCATAGACAATTTTAACCAATTGTTGAAAAGGGGTTAAACTTTCTAAAACCTCTGCAGAAATTGCCCTTTGCTCAACCTTTCCCAAAAAATTTTTCACCACTTTATAGTTAACATCTGCCTCTAAAAGGGCAAGCTTTATTTCCCTTAAACCTTTTTTTATATCATCAGGACTAAGCTTTCCCTTATCTTTTAGCCCTGAAAAAACCTTCTCTAAACGTTCACTTAAGCCTTCAAACATAGCTCTCTTCCTTAAATTTAATTATGTAAAAGGTATTTAATAAATTAGCACAGATTAATTTATTATTCAAGTCTCGCCGAGAGATAAAAAAATCTTTAGGACTTGCATAATAAATAAAAGTTAGTAAAGTTAGGTAAAAAAGATTATATTATTATGACTTAGTGTGAGAAAATGGAGTTTGGAATTTTTGAAGACTATGCCGTAAGGATGATTTTATATTTATCAAGAAACCCTGAGATAATAGTATCTCGTTCAGAGATTAGCGAGGCTATGCATATTCCCATTACTGTGATAGCAAAAATTGGACAATATTTGGAAAGAGCAGGCCTTGTAGAAATTTATAGAGGAAAAAAGGGCGGATATAAACTGAAAAAGAATCCCAGGGAGATTACACTTTTAGAAGTGCTTGAGAGTATAGTGGGAAAGATAACCCTAAATAAATGTGTGGATAACCCATATTTTTGCGTTAGAGAAAGAATTTGCCCCGTTCATTTTATCTGGAAAGATATAAATGAAAAATTTAGAAGTATGCTACAAATTGACTTTGAAAGGTTAGTGAAAATGGAAGCAAAGCTCAAGTCCTCTAAAGAAGTTGTTGGAATTAAAGCTTAAAAGAGGCCTATGAAAAATTTCTTTTTCATCAGACACGGACAAATTGCTGAGGAATATAAAAAAGTATTTTATGGTCAATTAGATATTCCATTATCCAAAGAGGGAGAGCTTTTATCAAAAGAGACAGTCTTAGAGCTTTCTCAAATCCCTATAAAGGCTGTTTTTTCAAGCCCGTTAAAGAGAGCTCTTTATTCAGCAGAACTATTAGCCAAAGAAAGGGAAATACCCCTTTTTATTAGAGAGGAATTAAAAGAGATAAATTATGGCGAATGGACAGGAAAACCAAGGGAGCTTATTTATAAAGAAGCTCTTTTCTGGGAACGTTTAAAAAAAGATTATTTAGCCCCTCCTAAGGGAGAATCAATTAGGGATTTAAGAAACAGGGCACGCTCCTTTTGGGACTACCTTAAAGAAATTGAACCAGGGAATTATGTAATTTTTACCCATGGCGGATTCATTAGAGCCTTAATTTGCGAAATATTAAATTTAAGTAGTGAGCTTTTTTTTGCCTTTGAAGTTTATCATCTCAAAGTGAATTTTATAACCCTCTATGAAGATGGACTTTTTGTCTTTAAAGGAATTAATCTTGACCCCTCTCATTTAATCTCCCTTTTAAATATCTCTTATTGGTAAATTTTTTTTCAAAAATGTTGCTTAATTCAACGATGGTATTATCATAATGGTTTAAAATTTGTTTAATACTAAACAAGGAGGGGGGATCATGGGTGAGGTTTCACAGCGAGTGCCAGTATTAATTTTTTTTAGTTTCATTATTTTAGTTAGTTTTATAGGTGATCTTTGGTGTGCTGAGGCAAATTTAGGTTTAGTTGAGGGAGGATCAAGTCTTCCTTGGTGGGCATGGCCTTTGCTTTTGTTTATGGTCACCTTTATTTTAGGTATTATTGCTGTTTTAGGTGGAGTAGGAGGAGGAGTACTTTTTGTGCCCATTGTGGGTGGTTTTTTCCCCTTTAATTTAGACTTTGTAAGAGGTGCAGGATTACTGGTGGCATTATCAGGTGCTTTGGCAGCAGGTCCTGGGCTTTTAAGAAGGGGACTTGCAGATTTAAGATTAACTATTCCTCTTGCCCTTATAGCCTCAAGTAGTGCTATTATAGGAGCTATGATTGGGCTTTCACTTCCTAAAAATATAGTTAATATTTTACTTGGTTTGACTATCTTAGGCATTGTAGTTATTATGCTTATGGCAAAAAAATCAGAGTTTCCTGAGGTTAAGAAGGCTGATTCTCTATCTCAAGCTTTAAAAATTTATGGCATATACTATGAGCCCACTACTGGAAAGGTAATAGAATGGAAAGTTCATAGAACACCTCTTGCCTTACTAATGTTTGTGGTCATTGGAATTATGGCAGGAATGTTTGGACTTGGTGCAGGATGGGCAAATGTACCTGTCCTAAATCTCCTAATGGGGGTACCTCTAAAGGTTGCAGTTTCCACAAGTAAATTTTTGTTGTCTATTACAGATACATCAGCTGCTTGGATTTATCTTAATAGCGGTGCTATTTTGCCTATGATAGTGGTTCCCTCTATTATTGGCATTATGCTTGGATCCATTGTAGGCGTACGAGTTTTAGCCATAGCAAAGCCTAAGATAATTAGATGGGTTGTTATTGGATTATTAGCCTTTTCCGGGTTAAGAGCCCTTTTAAAAGGTTTAGGTATTTGGACTTAATATTTTACCATTAAAGGAGGAGGGGTAAAATGGGAAGAGAAATTAAATCATCAGAAGAGCAATTGGCCTATGCTTCTATTTTAGATTGGGGAATGAAGATTGGACTATTGGGAATTATTATAACTTTTTTTATTTATGTCTTTCAGATATTACCACCCTATATTCCTTTAAATGAATTAATTAGATTGTGGGGACTCAATGTGCATCAATTTTTAGAACACACAGGGATTCAATCTGGATGGACCTGGGTAAAATTACTTTCAAAGGGAGATTTTTTGAATTTTCTTCCCATAGCTTTTTTAGGAGCTCTTACCATTTTTTGTTATGTGAGAATTCTTCCAATTTTTATAAAAAAGAGAGATACTATATATACCATTTTAGTGATTATTCAGGTATTAATTCTTTTATTGGCTGCTTCGGGATTATTAAAGGTGGGAGCGCATTAGAAAAGGCTTTTGAAAAATAAGGGAAAAGTATTATAATTTAAAGTAAGGCTATTGGGGCTTGCGCGACGGATCCTGGTGAACCCCGCCAGGCCCGAAAGGGAGCAACGGTAGCCAGGCTCTCCGGGTGCCGCAAGTCTCCCAATAGCCCCAAGAGTTGGGGAGGTGTGAGGGGGCTGGTGCCCCTCCCGGGCTTCAAACCCGGTGCACCCCTAAAAGGGGTGGGTGGGTTCAATTCCCATACACCTCCGCCAAACTTAATATATAAAATTTTACACTAAATAACTTGAAAAAAATTTTTTTACTTTTCCTCATATTTGTTCTTATCTCAAGACATTCCTATGCCCTAATGTCTTTAGAAGAAGAAGAAAAAATCGGAAAAGAGGTCTTACAGGAGCTCTCTAAGGAGATTGAATTAATAAGGGATATGGAGATTGTGGCTTATATAAGTTCTTTAGGAGATTTTCTCATTAAAAAAGGTGTATCTTTTTCTCCCTTTAAGTTTCGTTTTTATGTGATTAAAGATAAAACTTTCAATGCCTTTTCTGTTCCAGGGGGGTATATTTTTTTAAATACAGGACTTTTTAATTATGTAGAAAGTGAAGATGAGTTAGCAGCAATTATAGCTCATGAAATCAGTCATAATTTAGCAAGACATGTAGCTAAAAGACTGGAAACTATTAAAAGAATGCAGGTTGCAACTACAGCAACAACCATAGCTGCGCTTTTGCTTGGCGGAGGGAAAGCAGGACAAATTGTGGGCATTAGTGGACTGGCCTTGGCACAAACTAAACTACTTGCTTATAGTAGGGCTGATGAAGAAGAAGCAGACCGCTTGGGCTTTGAAATTCATACTAAGGCTGGATTTAGCCCTATTGCCATGGTAAATATATTCCAAAAGCTTTCTAAAGAGAGTAATTTTGCCATTGAGCTTAATTTCCGTTATCTTTTGACCCATCCCCTTCCTCAAGAAAGAGTAAATTATTTGCAGAATCTTGCGGAAAAATATTATATTCCCTACAAGGACACTTATAGCTTTTCTAAAGATCCTATTTATTTTCAGAGAATAAAAGCCAAAGTTAGGGTTCTCTCTGAAGATCCCTCTGATCTTATTTTAAGTTTAAGAACACAATTGAGAGAAAAAGAGGATCCCTGGATAAGATATCAATTAGCCTTAGCTCTCATTCAAGCCCGCTTTTTTTATGAAGCAGAAAGGGAACTTAAATTAAGTTTAAAGGACCTTCCACCAAAAGAGTACTTTCTAATGGATCTTGCAGAGTTTTATTTTAACAAAGGAGATTATTCAAGGACCATGGAAATCTTATATGGACTTTCTTTTAATGGGAAACTTAGTTATTTGCTCAATCTTAAAAAGCAATATCTCTTAGCAAGAAGTTTAATGGAAGTGGGAGAAGTTTCTAAAGCCTATGATATGTTTAAGTCCCTGGAGGAGGAAAAAATAGTAAAGGAAGAACCTTATTTTTATTTTTATTTGGGTTTAGTTTGTAGTAAAATGGAGCTCTATGGTGAGTCTCATTTTTATTTTGGAAAATTTTATGAAAATAGAGGGGATTTTAAAACAGCCCTTTTTCATTATAAAAGAGCCCTTTCCTTTTTAAGAAAAGATTCTAAAATTTATACAGAGACCCAAGAAAAAATACAGATTTTGGAGAAAAAGAAATAAGCAGGCAGAAGCGGAGTTGTAAGTTATTTTAGAGATAAGGAGGTAGGATGGAAAAGACTACAACCTCATCCAAAGTACATAAAATAAGGGTTAAAAAGCCCTTCCCCTATATCACCAAGGGGAAGCTTCTCTGCCCCTATTGTGGTAATGAGGAAGACTTTTATGAAATTATTGAAAATGCAACTTTTTATATTCACTATGTGCAAACTGAAGAAGGAAATTTAGAGCCAATAGAAGAGGAGGCAGAAGTTTTGGGCCCTGTTAAGTTCTTTTGTGGAGCCTGTCACGCTGATCTTACCTATTTAAAAAAGTAAAATGTCTGTCTATTATGTAATTACAACTTATAGTTCTCTTTTAAAAAATTTTTTCTATCTTAAGGGTGAAGATTTAATTTTAACTCGCCTTCCTATAAGGGAAGAAAACTATGCTTTGCTTTTTGATTTGCAGGCAAGAGGGGTTATATCTTTTCCTTCTTTTTTATCTCAAATAATTAGTTCCTCTAAGGTTGCTCAATCAATGATTTTAAAAGAATTCATGCCTCCTTACACCTATGTTATTACAAATCAAGTAAGTCTTTTACAGGTATTGCAAAATCCACCTCCCTATGAAAAATTCATAACCAAAAAGGATAGGGCAAATTGCGGTTTAGGTATAAAACTTTGGCGTAATTTAGAAGAAATCTTTAATCACGCAGGAACTCCTGCCTTAGAATTTCCCTTTGTTTTACAACCTTTTTTTGAAGATTGGAAAGATATTAGAGTGATCCTTTTAGGAGATAAGTATGTGGAGGCTTATTTAAGGGAAAATAGAAAAAATTTTAGGCAAAATCTTTTTTTTGGGGGAAAAGCTTCACCATATACCCTTTCATCTCATGAATTAGAGTTTTGTGAGAAAATTACGGAAAGAGCTGCTTTTCCTTATGCCCATTTAGATTTGGCTTATATTGAAGGAAAAGGCCCCTTTTTATCTGAAATAAATCTAAAAGGTGGTATCAAGGGAGCTCGTATCACAGTTGAAGCCTATGAAGCCATTATCAGAGATATAGAAAGGGAATTTTTCGAATCTTGGAAAAGAGAACACCAACCCTTTAAATTACTCTAATTTAAGCTAATCCTGGTAAAAAATATTTTCGTACAATACAGTTCCAATCAAAATCTACATTATAGTTTAGTATATTTTCATACAGTTTATATCTTTCTTCTTCATTTTTAGGTAGTTTATTATAAATTTCTTCCATATGTTTTGAAATGGCTAAATCTTCTAAGATTTCCCTTTTTTCTGGAGTGAGATTTCTTAAGATTTCTTCAGGTAGATCCTTAGCAACATCAATAAAATCAATGGCTATAAAGGGTTGAAATTCTTTTGAGAAGGTTTTTTTCAAAAGATAATAAACACCACAAGAGGTGGAAAGAAATGATAATCCACCCAAAGGAAGGACCTCAATATGTGAAATACCAAAGGGCTCATAAATAGATAAGCCAAGTTCTATATCGCTGGCTAATTTTAAATCAAAGGTTGTTAAATCCTCAGGAAAATCTATGCCGCATTTCCTTTTTGATAAGCCAAACTGATTAATAAAAATACCTTTAATAGCCTTTGCCTTTTTATTAAATCTTTGTAAAAGTTCATAGATTTCAATTTCATAGCCTATGAGATCAGGCCACCCTATCTTATGCACAAAGGGCCACCCATATTCCTTCACCATAGAGTCTACTAATTCAGGGGGTCTTCCTTGGGGAACTTGAGTAGCAAGCAAAATATAAATGCCCTTTAAGTTGTTTTTAGCTAAGAGTGTGTCCAGAAAATTTAAAACCCTAAAATCGCGCCAAATACCTTTACTTTTCACTAATCTGCAAGTATGATTAATAATGAGATCTACTTTTTCACAGCCTTTCTGACTTAAACATGAGGTAAATTTATTCCGGCTTT
Source organism: Caldimicrobium sp. (assembly GCA_046295835.1). Lineage (GTDB taxonomy): Bacteria > Desulfobacterota > Thermodesulfobacteria > Thermodesulfobacteriales > Thermodesulfobacteriaceae > Caldimicrobium. The sequence goes on along the minus strand of JBKBMM010000005.1, from coordinate 3,988 downwards.
TTTGTTTTTTTTCGTAATCTATATGATCTAAAAAGAGTCCATTATAAACTATTTTAATCTTCTTTGGGTCAACCTCTGGGCATAAAAATTTGTATTCCTCAGCTACTAAATCTCCTACAGCAAAGATTCTTTCTACTCGTTGAGCTAACTTTACCAAGGCGGTTCTATACCAGTCCATCTGAGAGCCAAAAACTTCTTCTAAAGCCTGATGAGTGCCTTTAGCCCTATTTAAAAGATTGTAAAAGGTTATATCATGGCCAGGTATATTTTCTACAATTCGGCGAACTGGTGCAACTTCATGGGCATAAAAAATTCTTATATGTCTCTCAGGATGGAACTCTTCTTTTAGTTCTAAAGCTAAAAGACAGGGGATTCCCATGTACTCATGGCTAAAGTGATAAAAATTTTCAGCTTTAGGATATAGAACTTTTAAAAACTCGTGATAAGGTAAACTTATACGAAAATATTGCTCATAATCCCATTCTCTTTCATATTGATCTGAGGCCAAATTGAATTTTTCCCAAAAAAGATATTTTTGAAAATCAATTAGATCCTTTTTCATTTTGGTTATATCTACTAAGAGTACATCTACTGATGCACTTCGAGTGGGATTAAATTCACTAATAAGGCGTCTTTTTCCATAAACTATATCTAGATTATATTTTTCTAATATAGGCTTAAAAAGTTGGGAAAAATGTCCTGTGTCATAATTATCTTTACTGGAATAATAAACTATTCCATCCTTTCCCAGACGGGTAGATGCAGAACCTATATATTCGAAAAGGGGTCCATAAAAGAGGGTTTTATCAAAAAAACTCTGGTAACAAGGAGCAGTACAAAGACCAACTAAGACCTCACCTATCCCTCCAATTTTATAAAGGGCTTCATGGGAAATATGTACTGCAATTTTCATTTAATCACCTCTTTCATAATTAACCCACCCGAATTTTATTTTACCTTAAGGTGTAAAAAATACTATGGGATAAGGTATAAAGAGATAAAGGGCAGGAAGACCTGCCCTTTAATTGATTTAAGAAAGAATCTGTGGGAGAGGGGGCTTAGTAACCGATTTCTTTGCTGGTAATTTTATGGGAAAAGGTCTTGTATGCCCAGAAGGTATAAGCAAGCACTATGGGTACAAAAAGGATGGCAACTGTGGTCATAATTTTTAAGGTAAGGGGACTTGAGGAGCTATTGAAAATGGTAAGACTATAAGCAGGATTGAGAGAAGAGGGAAGAATATTGGGAAAGAGCCCAGCTACACCCCAGGCAGTAAAAGTTACGATTGTTAAGGCAGACATAGCCCAAGCCTTAAAATAGGCGCCCTTATTTAAAAAGTAAGGAACAAAAAGATACAATAGGGCAGCAAGAAGTGGAAAAATGATTAAAATGGGAGCTTTAAAGTAATTCTCCCAAAGATTGGTAGCACTATAGCTTGCTATCCAGAAGATCACCACTAAAATAAGGGTAATTAACCAAAGTTTTTTCGCAAAGTTAGCAGCCTTTTCAGATAGTGGAGAAGGGGTTTTAAAGGCAATCCATAAGGCACCATGAGTGGCAAAACAAAAAACAAATAAGATTCCACCCAATAAACCATAAAGATTAAGTAACCCTAAGAGATTAGTGTGAAGCAATCCCTTTTCATCTAAGGGGACACCTTTAAAAATATTTGCAAAGGCAACACCTAAAAGTAGAGCAGGAGTAAGGCTACCTATGAAAAAGAGGAAATCCCAAAATTTTCTCCAAGACTCACTTTCATATTTATTTCTATACTCTACAGCAACCCCTCTTATAATCAAAGCAAAAAGTAGTAAGAGAAGAGGAGTATAAAGGGCACTAAACATTACTGCATAAGCAGTGGGAAAGGCTGCAAAGGTAGCTCCTCCTGCAGTAATTAGCCAAACTTCGTTTCCATCCCAAAAAGGACCCACTGCTTGATAGACCATTTTTCTCTCCTTTTCATCTTTACCCAAAAAATAAAGAAGACTTCCTGCACCCAAATCAAAACCATCTAAGGCAAAATAGACTGCCCAAAGAACTCCCCATAAGACATACCAAATTACTTGAAAAATATTAAATTCCATCTTCTCACCTCCTTATAAAATTTATATAGCTTCTTTTTCCGCCAAAGCAGGTTCAGAACTTATAATGGGTTCTGGCCCTTTGCGAGCATGATAAGCTATGAGCCAAAAACAAATAACACCTAAAATTCCATAGACAATGATAAAAGCTGGTAAACTTAATCCCACTTGAACAGAAGATAAAGGAGAAACTGCATCAGCAGTTTTCATAAGTCCATAGACTATCCAGGGCTGTCTTCCCACTTCAGCAACAATCCATCCCGCTTGAGCTGCAATATAAGGAAGAGGAATGTTCCATATAAGTACCTTTAAAAGAGAGGGATTTTTTTCAGGATGATTCCTTTTCAAGAAGGCAAGAAGGGAGAGCAATCCAAAAAGGAAACCTAAGCCAACCATTATTCTAAAACTCCAATAAGTTAATGCAACAGGAGGACGCTCTTCTTTAGGCCACTCTTTTAAACCTTTTACCTCTGCCTCTGTATCGTGAAAAGCAAGTAAACTTAAGATTTTGGGAATTTTAATTTCAAGAGAATTTTTTTCAGCCTCTTCATTAGGGATGGCAAATATGGACCAGCCAGCTCCTTTTTCAGTTTCCCAATGAGCTTCCATAGCAGCAAGCTTGGTTGGCTGAGTTTTAGCAACTTCACTTCCATGTATATGTCCCTCAATTATTAAAAAGAAACTAAAGATAACAGTCCATATAGAGGCAACTTTAAAACACTTTTTAAAGAGTTCTAATTCATTTCTTCTTAGAATATGCCAGGCAGAAACCCCTAAGACAAAGAATCCTGAGAGAATATAAGCTGAAGGTACCGTATGAAGAAATTCCCACCAAGCAAAGGGATTGGTTAAAACTGCTGTAAAGCTCTCTAATTCAGCTCTTCCATTCCTAATTACATAACCTACAGGATGTTGCATCCATCCATTAGCAAGAAGAATCCAGAGAGCAGAAATGTTTGAAGCAATAGCTGTTAGCCAAATAGCAAGAGTATTAACCTTAGGGCTCACTCTGTTCCATCCAAACCACCAAACCGCAATAAAAGTAGACTCAAGAAAAAAAGCCAAAGTTGCCTCAATAGCTAAAAGAGATCCAAAAACATCCCCTACATACTGAGAATAAAATCTCCAGTTAGTCCCAAACTGAAACTCTAAGGTAATACCTGTTACCACGCCTAAGCCAAAATTAATCAAAAAAAGCTTTCCCCAGAAGCGAGCTGCCCTCTTGTAATCTTCATCTCCAGTCTTTAACCACAGGGTCTGAAAAATGGCTGTAAGAAAAGATAAACCTAAGGTAAGTGGTACAAATAAAAAATGAAACATAGCAGCAGCTGCAAACTGCAACCTTGAAGCTAATAAGACATCCATAATCCCACCTCCTATTTTAGTTTAAAACCTCTAATTTAACTCAGGTGTTAATATAATTTTTATAAAAGTTAGCAAAGTAAGGTTACATTAATTAGTTTAGATAAGTTTTTTATTTTGTCAAGAGGAAATTTTATTTTTTATTTATAAGGGTTAGAGTGGGGAATTTAGGGCAGGCAATATCTTTATGCCATATACGATAAATCTGGTCAGTTCCTTTATGGCAGCCTAAGCAGATTCCCACTTTTAAAATTTTTTCCAATTCCTCTTTATTAAAGCCTCTCATATCTTTTCTGTTAAATTTTACCAAAGTTTTTCCTTTTTCATCTATAATTTGGGAAAGTTTTAGAGGAGGATTGGAAAACACGGGTTTTTCTATTTCATATCCCAGACCTATGCTTTTAGTATTTTGATGACAACTTGCGCAACTTCTTCCTTTTTTTTGAGTTGAATGAGCCTCAAAGTATGCCCAGGTTATGCTTTCAATTTTTTTCCAAACCTTACCCCTTTCATCTAAAAGGGTGATAAAATCTTGTCAACCAGGT
>JBKBMM010000004.1:0-16561 GCA_046295835.1 Caldimicrobium sp. | reverse complement strand
TTTTTTTCTTTAGATCCTGATACAAGCACCAATGAATATTCCTTTGAAGCTGCACTTTTTGCTGTGGGTGCTCAAAAAAAGGCCTTAGAGTTGCTATTGAAAGACACCTTTAATTACGCCTTTGCTTTAGTTAGACCACCAGGACATCATGCAGAACCGGAAAGAGCTATGGGCTTTTGTCTTTTTAATAATGTTGCTCTCGCAGCTCATTATGCCAAAAAGTACTTTGGTCTAAAGAGAATTTTAATTATAGATTTTGATCTTCATCATGGAAATGGTACTCAAAAATCCTTTTATGAGGACCCAGAGGTGCTTTTTTTCTCCACCCATCAATATCCCTATTACCCTGGAACAGGTAATTATACGGAAATAGGAGCCAAAGAGGGAAAAGGTTATACTATAAATATTCCTTTAAAATCAGGCTCAGGAGATGATGACTTTATCTTTATTTACAAAGAACTTTTAACACCTATCGCTCTACAATATAAACCCCAGATTATTTTAGTTTCTGCAGGATTTGATGCCTTAGTTGGTGATCCTTTGGGTGGTTTAAAACTTACTTTGGAGGGCTTGAGTGTTCTTATTAGCATAATTAAAGAAATAGCTGAGAAAACTGCACAAGGAAAAATTTTGTTTACCTTAGAAGGTGGCTACAATTTACAAAATTTATCTGAAGGTGTGGCAAGAGTTATTAAAACACTTGTTGGAAAAATAGAGATCCCAGTAATTAAAGAGATTAACGCCTCTCCTTATACCCTTGAACTTTATAATAAAATTACAGATCTGCTGAAATATAAAAATTATTGGGAACTTTAAAGAGGAGGTTCTCGTATGGGAATTTCTCATCAAATTAAAACATATTTAGAAAAAAGCTCCTGGATAAGAAAAATGTTTGAAGAAGGTATAAAACTGAAAAAACAATTTGGGGAAGATAAAGTCTTTGATTTAAGCTTAGGAAATCCAGATTTGCCTCCTCCCCCTGAAGTAAAAGCCACACTTCAGAAATTAGTAGAAGATTATAAGCCTGAGTTACATCGGTATATGCCAAATGCAGGTTTTCAATTTGTAAGAGAAATAATAGCAAAGAAAATTTCTTTAGAACATAATATAAAAATTTCATATAACGAAATTATTATGACTTGTGGTGCTGCAGGAGCCTTAAATGTAATTTTCAAAACTCTTCTTAATCCAGGCGATGAGGTTTTATTTCCTTCTCCTTATTTTGTGGAGTATTTTTTTTATATTGAAAATCATCAGGGAAGGCCTGTACCAGTTCCTACAAAGAAGGATTTTTCTTTAGATATTAATGCTTTTGAAGAAAAAATTACTCCAAAGACAAGGGCAGTTTTAATTAATTCCCCGAACAATCCTACAGGCCAGGTTTACACAAAAGAGGAATTGAGAGAGCTTTCTCAACTTTTAAAAGAAAAAAGTGCTAAGTTTGGTGCTCCCATTTATCTAATTTCAGATGAACCATATAGAAATCTTGTTTTTGATAGTGTAGAGGTTCCTTCAATTTTTCAATTTTATCAAAATAGTTTAATTGCTTATAGTTTTTCAAAGGAGTTATCCTTGGCAGGAGAAAGAATCGGTTTTATAGCAGTTCATCCAGAGATTACAGAAAAGGAGTCTCTTTTAGAAGGTTTAGTTTTAGCTAATCGTATACTTGGATTTGTTAATGCTCCAGCCTTAGCCCAGCGGATTGCGGCTGATTGTGCCTTTGCCAAGGTTAAAGTGGAAATTTATCAAAAAAGAAGAGATCTTCTGTGTGAGATTTTAGAAGAAGCTTGCCTTGAATTTGTTAAACCAAAGGGTGGATTTTTTGTCTTTCCTAAAGTTCCCATAGATGATGTTAAATTTTGCCAAATCCTTAAAGAAGAAATGATTTTAGCAGTTCCTGGAAGAGGTTTTGGTACACCTAATCACATTAGATTAGCTTTTTGTATATCTGAAGAAATTATCTTAAAAATGAAATCTAACTTTCTCAAAGCATGTAAAAAAGCTAAAAATTAAGCAAAATGTTTAAGTTCAGAGTAAAATATCAAGATAAAAAAACGCAAGCGCGGATTGGAGAGGTTATCACTTGTAGAGGTGTTTATGAAACTCCCGTATTTATGCCTGTGGGGACTTTAGGGTCTATAAAGGCGCTTTTTCCTGAGATCGTGGCAAGTTTTGGCTATCCTATTATTCTTGCTAATACCTATCATCTTTATTTAAGACCTGGAGTAGAGGTAATTGAAAAGGCTGGTGGACTTCATTCATTTATTAACTGGAAAGGGCTAATTTTAACGGATAGTGGAGGCTTTCAGGTTTATAGTTTGGCTCCTTTTTGTGAGATAAAAGAAGAGGGTATACTTTTTCGCTCCCACATAGATGGTTCTTATCATTTTTTTAATCCACAACTTGTTTTAGAGTTGCAATTAAGGCTCAATTCAGACATTATAATGGTACTTGATACTTGTATCCCCTATCCTTCTGAAAGAGAAAATACTCAAAAACTCACGGAGATAACTCACAAATGGGCGCTTCAATCTATAGAATTTTGGGAGAAGAACAAAAGAGAAGATAAGGCTATTTTTGGAATTGTACAAGGCGGTATGTATGAAGATTTAAGACGAAAAAGTGCTCAATTTATTAGTAGCCTTCCCTTTAATGGATATGCCATTGGAGGTTTATCTGTAGGCGAGCCATTAGAATTAAGAAATATTATGATTGATTGCGCTTTATCAGAACTACCTGAGAATTCACCAAGATATTTAATGGGAGTAGGCACTCCTCTTGATATCTTAGAGGCGATCATAAGAGGCATAGATATGTTTGATTGTGTTTTACCTACCCGTAATGCAAGGAGAGGAACTCTTTTTACTTCACAGGGAATACTCTCAATAAGAAATTCTCTCTACAAGGAAGATTTTACTCCTCTTGATTCTGAATGTGAATGTTATACTTGTAGAAACTACTCTAAAGCATATTTAAGGCATCTTTTCCTCTCTAAAGAACTTTTAGTTTATAGTTTACTTACACTACACAATCTATTTTTCTATGGTAAAATTGTCCAAAGAATTAAAAAGGCAATCCAAAAGGGAACTTTAGAGGAATTGAGAGAAGAATTCTATAAAAAATATTATAAACCTAAGGAGGAAGAAAATGCTGAATCTCGCTGAGTTTTTTCTCACACAAGCTTTTGCTATGGCGCCACCTCCACAAGGTCAAGGTGGTCAGGGTGGTCTTATGGGGCTCATTGTCACACTACTACCCTTAATACTTATTTTTGTAATCTTTTATTTTTTACTCATTAGACCTCAACAAAAAAGGATGAAAGAACATCAAAAATTTCTCTCTGAATTAAAACCAGGTCAAAAGGTTTTTACAACAGGGGGGGTTGTTGGAAGAATTGCTAAAATTGAGGGAGACATTGTTTGGTTAGAAGTAGACAAAGATACACAAATCCCCGTAATTAAAGGTTATATTGCAGGATCTTATCAAAATTAATTATCTATTTCTGAAGCCCATGCTTTAATTTTTTCCAGTGCTCTTTGAGCTAAAAGCAGATATTTATCCTTTTTAGACAATTTAGATATTCTAATTTCTGGAAAGAGGCCCCAATTTATATTCATGGGTTGAAAGTGTTTTGGATTAGCACTTTGGAGATAATTGATTAAGGCTCCTATAGCTGTTTCTGGAGGCGGAAGGGTAAGTTTTTTTCCTTGAATTAATCTTACTGCGTTAATCCCTGCTAATAAGCCCATGGCAGTTGATTCTACATACCCTTCAACGCCGGTGATTTGTCCTGCCAAAAAGATCTTTGGATATTCTTTTAATTGTAAAAAAGGGGTAAGCACTATAGGTGCGTTTACAAAGGTATTTCTATGAATTGAGCCAAGGCGAGCAAATTCTGCCTTTTCAAGCCCAGGAATCATTCTAAAAACTCTTTCCTGTTCAGAATATTTAAGTTTAGTTTGAAATCCCACCATATTATAGAGGGTTTTTTCCTTGTTTTCTGGTCTTAGTTGTACTACTGCATAAGGTTCTTTACCTGTTTTTGGATCAATAAGGCCAGTAGGTTTCATCGGGCCAAATCTAAGGGTATCTTTTCCCCTTTCAGCCATAACTTCAATTGGTAAGCAGCCTTCAAAATATTTGGGCTCTTCAAAGGGCTTTAAAGGAACTTTTTCTGCCTTTAAAAGTTCTTCTACAAACTTCTCATATTCCTCTTTAGTCATGGGACAATTAACATAAGCACCCTCTTTTGAATCACTTCCTCTATCAGCCACAAATACCTTATCCCACTGGATAGAATCTGCATAAACTATTGGAGCAAGGGCATCATAAAAATGAAGAAAGGAAACTTTAATAAGTTTGGCTAAATTTTGTGCTAAAGCCTCACTGGTTAAAGGGCCTGTGGCAATAATTACCACTTTATTTTGAGGAATTTCCGTTACCTCTTCTCGTCTCACCTCTACTAAGGGATTATCTAAAAGCTTTTGAGTTATATATTTTGCAAAACACTCCCGATCAACTACCCAAGCTTTACCACCTGGTATCTGGCAATTTAAAGCAGCCTCCATAATAAGAGAATCTAATAGTTTTAGTTCTTCTTTTAACAAACCTACTGCTTTAGTAAGTTCTTTTGAGCGAAGAGAATTTGAACAGACGAGTTCTCCAAAGAATCCTGTTCTATGAGCAGGGGTAAACTTTTGAGGACGCATTTCATAAAGAATAACTCTTAGACCTCTTTTAGCGATTTGATATGCAGCTTCTGATCCTGCTAAACCAGCACCTATGACTATAACTTCTGACATAGAAAAAAAAGCGGGCGACGGGATTCGAACCCGCGGCCTGAAGCTTGGGAAGCTTCCGCTCTACCCCTGAGCTACGCCCGCATTTAATAACAATTATTTACTTATTATATACCTACCTCTAAAAATTACAAGATTTTCCTTAAGAGGTTGCATCTTTTTCTTTTGATGAGGTAGATGAATCTTCCTTGCCTTGAACTTTTTTCTCTTTTCTTGCATAATCTGTTACATACCATCCAGATCCTTTTAAAATAAATCCTGTCTGACCAATAAGTCTTATTAAATCACCGCCACATTTATCACATATTTTTAAAGGTTCCTCTGTAATCTTTTGCCAAATCTCAAAATGATACCCACACTTTAAACACTCATATTCATAAACAGCCATACCCTACCCCCCTTTCCTTAAATGTTTTTAGATCCTCAAGGCTATAGTCATGGCAAAATTGAAAAAAGTTATTAAAAAAATAATGCATATTTATGCAAATTAAAGAGGCTTATAGGGGTCTACCTTTGGGATATGAGCCCAGCCAAACTACCTGAATACAATAGTTTTGCATTTCCTCTATAGTTTCGCTAACTAATGGATCTTTGATATGGCCTTCACAATCTAAAAAGAAGATATATTTCCAAGGTTCATTTTTGGAAGGCCTGCTTTCAATCTTGGTTAGATTTATTTTACGTTCAGCGAAACATTTCAGCACATCATAAAGAGCCCCAGGTTTATCAGCTACACTAAAAATAAGGGAAGTTTTGTCATTCCCTGTAGGAGGAACTTCAGTTTTTCCTATAATCCAAAACCTGGTTGAATTTCCCCTTATATCTTCAATATTTTTAGCTACAATTTGAAGGTGATAAAGTTTCGCTGCCATAAGGCTTGCAATAGCTGCAACACTTTCATCAACTGCTGCCCATTTTGCAGCAAGAGCAGTAGAGGAAACACCTTCAATAGGAACAGAGGGGAGTTTTTTTCTTAGCCATTTTCTACATTGTGCTATAGCCTGAGGATGTGAAAGAATCTTTTTTATATCCTCAAGTCTCCCAGTTAAATTCATAAGGTGGTGTGATATAGGTTCATAAATTTCCCCGCAAACTTTAAGTCCATATTCATATATAGCATCTAAGGTAGTGGCAACAACTCCTTCAATAGAATTTTCAATGGGAACTACTCCATAATGTGCTCTCTCAAAACTAACTTCCTCAAAGACATCTAAAATTGTCTCAACGGGGACAAATTGAGCTGAGGTGCCAAAAAAGTGTTGGGCTGCAATATGGCTAAAGGTCGCTTCAGGACCAAGAAAAGCTACTTTAAGCCTTTCTTGAGAAGCTCTACAAGCTCTAATTATCTCAGAATAAATTACCTTTAAGGTCTCCTCAGGAAAAACACCCTCATTTAACTCAAGAATTCTCTTAATAATTTGTTTTTCTCTTCCTAAATCAAAAGTCTGAACACCTTTTTTCTCTTTAATTTTACCAATTTCTAAAGCTGTCTTAAGCCTTTCCTTTAGAAGAGTAATAATATCTTCATCAATCTGATCGATTTTTTTTCTTAACTCAGTCAACCTTTTTTCCATAATATTTTTATTTTAGAACCCATTTAAGAAAATGCAAGAAAAATCTGAGATTTTTTCATTTGGATAGCTCTATGGAAAATTAATGGGTTTCTCTTCAATACCAGGAAAATTGATTAGTTTTTTAAAATCTGAAGAGTTTTTTAGCAATGGTAAAAGAGTCTCCATTAAAGTTTTATTAAAGTTATCTTTGTAATCCAAGGTATAAATAGTATAGAATTTATAGCGAGAAGATTTAACAAATCCTGCCTCTTCTAATTTTTGAAGATGTCTTGTAAGTGTAGGTTGAGCAAGCTTTAGAATCTTTGCAAGCTCGCATACACAAAAGGCACGCAAACTTAGTAAACATAGAATTTTAAGCCTACTTGGAGAAGCTATAGCTTCAAGCTTTTTAGAAATTTCTTGAATTTCCATTATGTATAATAATAAAAAAAATTCTTTCTTTGTCAATTGAGATCTTTACTTTTCTTTAACTTAAGGGATTTTTCTCACATAACAAGTATAAAACTTACCCTTAGCTCTATAAAAAAGTGAAAAAATGGCCCCCACCCATGATTTCTCTTAAATGTGCTGACAAATTTGAATTTTATGGTTAAATTAAAATATGGAAAAAAAAGGGATAATTTTCTTACTTATTCTCTTACTTTCAGCCTGTGCTACCAAACCAGGGCCTAATCTTCCATCCAAGGCTTCATTAATTCAACCAAATGTGTCTTCTAAGAATGAAGTGCTTATGTATTTTGGGCAACCAGTGCAAGCCTTTATGCGACAAGATGGAAAAGAAGAATGGTACTACTATTATAGAGTCAAAAATTTTTGGGAAAATTTTCCTATTATAAGAGACTACAAAGGAGAGGATTATACAGAAATCTTGAAAATTGTCTTTGAAGGGGATAAAGTTGTTGAGGTAACTTACTACACTGTGGAAAATCCTGCTAAACAGAGGAGGTAATCTGGGTGGATGTCTATCGTACAGCCAGGGAAAAAATGGTGGAAAGTCAAATTAAAAATAGAGGTATTATTGATGAAAAAGTACTTAAGGCTATGTTAAAGGTACCGCGTCATCTTTTTGTTGATCCTGCCCTAAGAGATCAAGCTTATGGAGATTATCCTTTGCCCATTGGAGAAGGGCAAACCATTTCCCAGCCTTATATTGTTGCCTTAATGACAGAGGCCTTAGAGCTCAAAGGAAGTGAAAGAGTACTTGAAATTGGTACAGGCTCAGGTTATCAAACTGCTATCTTAGCAGAGATTGCTCTCTGGGTTTACACCATAGAAAAATACCCTACCCTACAAGAACGAGCCAAAAAAATTCTCATACAAGAGTTGGGCTATAAAAATATAACCTTTAAGATCGGTGATGGGACGCTTGGTTGGAAAGAAGCATCTCCCTTTGATGCAATAATTGTCACCGCTGCTTCTCCCCAAATTCCTCCACCCCTTATAGAACAATTAGGAGAAGGCGGAAGAATAGTTATTCCTGTTGGGGATGAATTTTCCCAAATGCTCATAAAGGGAATTAAAAAGGGAGGAAAACTTCAGACCAAAACATTAGAACCTGTTAGATTTGTTAAACTTATCGGGGCCTATGGTTTTAAAGAATAAAAGAATTGCTGTAATAGGAGCTGGTCTTGCTGAACCCTCTCTGTATGAGTTAGCCTATCAAGTGGGCTATCTTTTGGGAAAAGAAGGGGCTATAATTTATACTGGAGGATTAGGTGGAGTAATGGAAGCTGCCTCCAAAGGGGCAATTGAGGCTGGTGCTTTAACTATTGGCATTCTTCCTGGTCATAAAGCTGAAGAGGCTAATCCCTATGTACTTGTTCCTGTAATCACTGATATGGGCCATGCAAGAAATGTTATTTTAGTAAGATCTGCACAATTTGTTGTTTCTATCGGCGGTGGCTTTGGCACGCTCTCAGAAATTGCCTTAGCTCTAAAGATGTGGAAAACTGTAATTGGTTTGAAAACTTGGGAAAATATTCCAGGTGTTTATTATGTTAACTCCCCTGAAGAGGTACTCTCTAAAATTTTAGAACTTTTAAGTTGAACATGTTCTCTAAGTTTCTTTAATTCCTGAAAAGATAATGGTCTAATCTCACCAGGTTTTAAGTTATTCAATTCTAAAGTACCAAAGGCAATCCTTAATAATTTATAAACCTTGCTTCCCAAAAAACTTACCATTTTTCTCACCTCTCTTTTAACTCCCTCTTTTACCGTCACTCTGTATACCCAAAATCTCCCTTCCTTCTTAATAAAATCAAATTCTAAAGGTTTCACTTTCTTTTCCTCTAATAATATTCCATCTCTCAACAATATTTTAATATCCCTTTCCTTAGGTTTTGGATTTACCCAAACTAAATAGGTTCTTTTAATTTCATATTTGGGATGGAGTAAAATATTTGCTAAATCCCCATCATTTGTAAGTAATAACAATCCTTCACTCTCTTTATCTAATCTCCCCACTGGAAAAACCTTATAAGGTAGTTTCTCTAAAAAAATTTTTATGGTTTTTCTATGATGGGGATCATAAAGGGAGGTTAAATAACCTCTTGGTTTATAAAAGAGATAATAAACTTTTGGGGGTGGTTTTACTTCTTTTCCACCAATGATAACTTTATCCTTTTCTGGATCTACCTTATAAGACAAATCCCTAACTACAATACCATTTATGACAACCTTTCCACTGAGGATAAGTTCCTTATTTTTTCTTCTTGAACCAAATCCACAGAGGGCTAAAAATTTTGAAAGCCTCATTCTCTTAATAAAGAGAAATCTCTTCTTCCAGTTTTGGGAGATAAATTCTATCTGAAGAAAAGCGTGAAGATAAGCGCTCTTTGAAAATTTCCATTTTTTCTAATTCTCCATGTACTAAGAATATTTTCTCAGGATTTGAAAGGGCAGAGAGCCATTCTAAAAGTTCTTTTTGACCAGCATGAGAAGAAAAGCCATTTATAGTATGAACTTTGGCCCGCACTGGAATTTCTTCCCCAAAAAGATGAATCTTGTTTGCCCCATCTACAATTTTTCTCCCAAGGGTGCCTTTAGGTTGGAAGCCTACAAAAACAAGACTACACTCAGGTCTCCATATATTATTTTTAAGATGATGAAGGATTCTGCCACCTGATAGGGTTCCATTACCAGCAATTATTATAGCTGAGGACTTAATATTGTTAATAATCTTTGATTCTTCAATATCCTCAGTAAGATATAGATTAGGAAGATGAAAGGGATCTTTGTTCTCAAAAATTTTATAGGTCTCTTCATCAAAAAATTCTGGATTGTCTTTAAAAATTCTTGTGGCTTTAATTGCCAGGGGACTATCTAAAAAAACATAACAAGGAGGTAATAAATTTTTTTCATAAAATTCTCTAAGGACAAAAAGTATCTCCTGAGCCCTCTCCAGGGCAAAAGTAGGAATAAGAATATTTCCCCCTTTTAAACATGTTTCCTTTATGGCTTCTAAAAATTCTTCCTTTGATTCCTCAAAGGTTTTATGGTTTCTATCTGCATAGGTAGTCTCAATTAAAATGTAGTTTGCCTCAGGAGATGGTAATTCAAAATCTCTCACAATAGGTTTATTCTTATTCCCTAAGTCACCAGAGATGAGAAATTTTTTCTTAGTCTTGAGGTCTTCTATCTCCACAAATGCGGAGCCTAAGATATGTCCTGCATCTTTAAAAACAATTTTTATTTCATTTTTTAAAATAAGGGGGGTGTTGTAATTTACTTCCAACTGAAAATATTTAAAGCTTTCAAGTACATCATATTCTTCATAAAGAGGGGGAGGAGGAAGTTCTAATCCCTTTCTCAAGGATTTTTTATAAAGAGTCTTATAATGTTCTCGCATCACCTTGGCTGCATCAATTAGCATAATCTTAGCAATTTGAAAGGTAGGTTTTGTAGCTATTATCTTTCCTCTAAAACCTTCTCTTACCAAGCAAGGCAGTCTTCCACAGTGATCAATATGGGCATGAGTTAAAATAAGATAATCTATATCTTGCAATCTACAGGGAAAGGGCAAATAATTTTTTTGAGCCTCTAAACCTTGAAATAAGCCACAATCTATTAAAATTTTCAGGTTTCTAATCTTTAAGAAAAAGGAACTTCCGGTAACTCCTTGAGCTGCTCCATAAAAAGTTAAAGTTGCCTGCATTTTTACCTCAAAGTAACTGCTAAAACTTGGGTAAGGGTTGTCTCTCCCTGTAAAACCTTTAAAATTCCATCTTGTCTAAGAGTTAAAAAACCCTTGTTAAGAAGCACCCTTCTCAGCTCTTGAGCTGGTGTATTCTTTATAATCAAATCCTTTATTTCTTCATCAGGAACTAAAAGCTCATGAATGGCTATTCTTCCTTTAAATCCTGTATAATTGCAGTCAGGACATCCCTGAGGTGCATAGAATGTTGCTTTATCAAGTATCTCATCTGTTAAGGGTTTTAAAGGATTTTCACCATAAGCAATTTTTAATTTTTCTCTTTCTTCTTTAGAAAGAGAGATGCTTTTTTTACACTTAGGGCATAACCTCTTAGCAAGTCTCTGAGCAATCACCCCTAAAAGAGAATCTGCAAAATTAAAAGGATCTACCCCCATTCCTAAAAGACGGGTAACTGTCTCAGGTGCGGAATTAGTATGAAGTGTACTCAATACCAAATGTCCCGTTAGAGAGGCCTCAATCAATGTATGCGCTGTCTCCTGATCCCTTGTCTCTCCTATCATTATTATATCTGGATCTGCTCTCAAAAAAGACCGTAAAACCCTGGCAAAAGTGAGTCCTATTTTGGGATTTACCTGAACTTGTCTTAATCCCTCTTGTACTATCTCTACCGGATCTTCTGCAGTCCAAATCTTCTTTGTAGGCTTATTTAAGTATTTTAAACAGGCATGTAAAGTAGTAGTTTTACCTGAGCCAGTGGGACCTACACATAAAATTAGTCCATAAGGTTGATCTAAAATCTCTTTTAACTTGGTATAATGCTCTGGATGTAAACCAAGTTCTTCTAAACTTCTAAATTCAATACCACCAAGTATCCTCATAACTACATCTTCGTTATTCTCAACTGTGGGTATAGTAGCTACTCTCAGCTCAAAAGTTTTACCATCCTTAGAACGAAATTTAATTTTACCATCTTGAGGAAGCCTTCTTTCTGCTATATCTAAATTCGCCATAATTTTTATTCTTGATATAACTCCCCTTTTCTGATTCTCTGGTATCCTATAATACTCAAAACATTCCCCATCTACTCTAAGTCTCACTATCAACCCTCTTTTCCCTGTAAGACTCTCCCAATGTATATCAGAAGCCCTCTTTCTATACGCCTCTTCAATAATATTATTAACTAAATTGATAATGGTACTATCAACTAATACCTCCTCTTCTACAACTCCTTCTCCTTCTTCCTCAATAACCTCTATCCCTAACTCTGCCTCTTCAAAGGTACCCTCATAATACTTATGTATAGCCTCTAAAATATCTTCCTTTAAAGCAAAGGCTATATGAACCTCTGGTAACTGAAGAATTCTCTTTACATTTTCTATTCTTTCCGTATCTTCTGGATAATAAGTAAATAAAACATTTTTGTGGGCAAATTCAAAAGGTATACTTAAATTTTCCTCAAAAAATTGTCTCTTAATTCCTAAAACTTTGGGAATTCTTCTTAATTTTTTCTGATTTAGAAAAGTTTTTAGATCATAAACAGGTACCTGAAAATACTTCTCTAAAGCCTTAAGCAACTCCTCTTTAGGAATTTTATAAACCTCTGAAACAAGCGCTTCAATACTTCTGTCCTTCTCAAGAGAGGCAAGATATATTTCCTTTAACTCCGAAAAATTTAAAGGATACTTCTCGGATAAAAATTTAAATCTTTCAAATAGCTTAAAGGTTTTTAAATTTTCAATTTTTTTTAAGTATTCTTCCTTAGGGGCAATTTTAAGAAGCAAATTATAAATTCGTAAGGCTTCTTGAAAGTTAAATCCTCTTTCATAATAATTAGCTATAAATTCTAAAATTACTCTCTTTGCAGAAGATGGAAGTTTTTCCCTTTTTATAGCTTCCATGAGGTTTAAAATCAAAGTATTTCGAGGTATTTCTTGAGATAAACTCATTAAATAATTTTGAATTTCTTCTGTTGCCTGAGGATTTTTATTAAGAAAATCTAAAAATTTTTGGAGTTTCTCCATGGTCTTACTCACACCTATAAAAGGTATAATAGTATAAAACTCATTTTTGTAAAGAGATTATTCTTTATTAGAAAGTTTTTTAATTTTAGCCACATAAAATCCCACTGCCTTAATTTTATGGGCATAGAATCTTTTAGTAAATTTTAGATCAGGGTGAAAAACCTTATTTCCCCATTCTGTCAAACCCTCTTCAAAGGGTAAAGGTGGATGCCAGTCTAAAATAGCTGCAGCCCTTTTTCGCAAAAGATAGTCAACTACTGCCTCATTTTCTTCAGGATTAATAGTACAGGTACTATAGATAATAGTTGCACCTTTTTTAGCTAAATCATAAGCCCTTAAAAGCAAACCCTTCTGTATAGAAGGTAAATTTGCTTTTCCTGAGCCTTTTTGAAATAAAATTTCTCCTTCAAGTCCAATTTTATATCTTCCTTCTCCTGAACATGGTGCATCAACAAGGACTTTATCAGGGGTTATGGTAAAGGGAAATTCCTCTCCTCTATATCTTGTGATAACAACAGAGGTTACGCCAAGTCGTTTTAAATTTGCTGATAAAGCCGTCAATCTATCTATCCTCTTGTCATTAGCTAAAATAACAGCTTGATCTTCTGTTAGCATTGCCATAAGGGCTGTTTTCCCTCCAGGAGCTGCACATAGATCAAGAATAAGCTCACCTGCTTTTGGCTCAAGGGCTAATACTGGAAGACTACTGGCTAATGTCATTGAATGTATTAGACCTAAGCTATATTCTTTAAGATTACCCAGGGAAACCTCTTCATTATTTAATACTTTATAAAAAAAGGGTATATCTCTCACCCCTTCTACTATAACATTTTTCTTAGCTAAAATTTGCAATAATTTTTCCTTTTCTTCTTCGGTTGAAACTTTAAGATTATTAATACAAAAATACTGCTGATGAGGAACTTTGAGATATTCTAAAAAATCTTTAAAATCTGGAATAATATCTTGATAACGAGCAAAATACTCCAAATAATTTATTCTTTGTGGATTACTCTTTGTTACCATTTAAAAGAAGATCTCTTAGATCTAAATGATTTTTTACTACAAGATCTGCCTGAGAGAGATACTCAGATTTTAAGGTTGTGGTAATACCAATACAGAAAAGTTTAGCACCTTTTGCGGAAAGAATTCCAGCTGGAGAATTTTCAATAGCCAAACATCTATCCTCTGAAACTTTAAAAAATTCCTTAGCCTTTAAATAAGGATCAGGATGGGGTTTTCTTTTTTCAATTTTGTCTCCACTTATAATTACTTCAAAATAACCTCTAAGACTTTTAGGTAAAACTTCTTCTAAAATTTCTGATGAGGAAGAGGTAACCAAAGCTAATTTTCTTCCCTGAGTTTTTAGATCTTTTAAAAGTTCTGGTACCTCTGGATAAGGTTTAACTAATGAGGCAAATCTTTCTTTAAAAATTATCTTTTGTAATTTAAAGGCCTTTTGAAAAAATTCTTGAGTGGGATTTATACCTTTACTTAAAAATAGGGACTTTGCTGTCTCAAGTTCTATAGCTCCTTCATGGAGATAAATTTCCTCTTCTCTAAAGGTCAAAGAAAACTCTTTAAAAGCAAGTATCCAAGCCTGTGCGTGATATTTCATTGAATCAAGAATAACTCCATCTAAATCAAAAAATATAAACTCTCTCATACTTTAATGCGCCTCCAGAACTCATCTTCTGTAAGTCCCTCAAGTTTAAGAATTTTTTTAGTAGAATTTTTTCCTTTTATAATTTTAATCGAATCTTTTTCAATATTCAAACATTTGGCCAAAAATTTACAAAGCAAAAGGTTTGCCTCATTTTTCTCAGGCTTTGCCTCAAGTGCAATCTCTATAAAATTAGGATGCCTATAAGAGAGGATCTTATTCTTTGATGAATTTGGTCTTACCTTAACTTCAAGAAGCATTAAGCTAAAAGAGAAGTTGAAACTTTAATCTCACTATAATTTCCTTTACAAAATAGATTAAAAATATAACTGCTATTGGGCTTAAATCAAGCCCGTATAGAGGGGGAATAAGCCTTCTAAAGGGGCTTAAAATGGGTTCCGTGATTTTATATAGGAAATTAATAATTGGATGATAGGTAAAAGGAGTAATCCAAGATAAAAGTGCCCTGGCTATAATTAACCAAATATAGATAGTTAGAATAAGATCAATTAAGCTTAAGAGGGCACTTAAAAAGGAAGCCGTTAACATGTTTTGCCAAAAGGACATATAGGATAATGACACTCTGGGCAGTTATAACAATAACCACCATGCCCAAGTTTTGCTATATCTAATCTTGAAAGCCTCTCACCTGCAAGCACTCGAGGAAGTACTAAATCAAGGATAGTGGTTTTAAAATACATGGCACAAGCAGGAACTCCCAAAATGGTTCTTCCATCAGATAAAGATGCATAAAGAAACATATTTCCTGGTAAAACAGGAGTTCCATAAAGATAAATCTTAGGATTAAGGGCTTTTATAGCTACCTTACTTACATCGTCTGGATCAACGGACATTCCTCCAGTAACTAAAATAACCTCACAACCTCTATTTAAAAGATTCACAACATTTTCATATATAAAGTCCTTATCATCTGGGGCAAAAAGAGGTCCCTCCACACTTAAGCCAAAGCTCTCTAATTTAGGTATCATTCTTGGAGCAAAGGCATCCTCTATACGGCCATAAAATACCTCTGATCCAGTAATCACTAAGCCAGCTTTATTAACCTTTTTAGGAAGAACTCTTAAAACTTTGTGAGGATATTCAGCACAAATTTTTTCTACTTCTTCTAATAGACTTTTTTTTACAACTAAGGGTATAGCCCTACCTCCTGCAATGAGTTCTCCCTTTTTAACCCAGAGATTTGTATGCTTTGTTGAAAGACTAATTTCTTCTAAGAGGTTGATTCTTAAAAGCGCTTCTGTCTCTATTTTTAAAAGACCCTCTCTTTCTGCCTTAAAATTTACTTTCCCTTCTCTAATTTCACTGCTCCAGGTAACCCCTTCTCCTGCCACAACTTGAGCTAATCTTAAAGCTACTTCATCTTCGTGAATTTCATCCTCCTCCAATTCAATCACATAAAGATGATTTTTCCCCAAATCCTTGAGCTTAGGTATATCTTCTTCTTTAACAATATGACCTTTTTTAAATCGAGCTCCCTTAAATTTTCCTGGAACAATTTCTGTAATATCATGTGGAAGGATCATTCCTACTGCTTCTTCTACAGGAATTAATTTATATCTCATTTTTCTCCCTTTTCTTTTTTCTCGTAAGCATCAATAATTTTTTGCACAATAGGATGCCTTACTACATCTTTTTTAGTAAAGTACACAAAGGTTATTCCAGGAATACCTTCTAGCACCTCTATAGCCTCAAGCAGGCCTGACTTTTTAGGATCAGGTAGGTCAATTTGAGTAACATCCCCTGTTATCACTGCCCTTGAGCCTTGACCAATTCGAGTAAGAAACATCTTCATTTGTTCTGTCGTTGTATTTTGGGCTTCATCCAAGATCACAAAGGCTTCATTTAAGGTTCTTCCTCTCATAAAAGCAAGGGGAGCAATTTCAATAACTCCTTTTTGGAAAAGTTTAACCACTCTATCAAAGGATAACATATCATACAAGGCATCATACAAGGGTCTCAAATAGGGATTAACTTTTTCCACAATATCCCCTGGTAAAAAACCCAATTTTTCTCCAGCTTCCACTGCAGGTCTTACCAAAATTAGCCTGTTTACCTCTCCCCTCATTAAGAAAGAAACTGCCATAGCAACAGCTAAGTATGTTTTACCTGTTCCAGCTGGACCTATACCAAAAACAATTTCTGACTTTCTTATAGCCTCAATATACCTTTTCTGTGTAATCCCCTTAGGAGAAACTACCTTTCTTCCAGAAGTTATAAGAATGGTATCTAAAAAAATTTCTCTAAGTTTTGCCTTAGGATTTTCTAAGATCACTCTTGAGGCATATTCCACATCAGAGGGATAAAGGTTATAACCTGATTTAATAAGTTCGTAA
>JBKBMM010000003.1:0-17186 GCA_046295835.1 Caldimicrobium sp. | reverse complement strand
TCGCAGATAGGATATTCTCAGGAGTTAGCCCCCCTGCTAAAAAAATTTTAAAACCAGCGCAAACAGCCTTTTTTGCCTCATCCCAGTTAAAGGTTTCTCCTGTTCCTCCAGGTAATCCAGCTTTATATGTATCTAACAAAAGAGCATAACACTTTTCCCATTCCTGAAGCTCTTTTAAGTTAATTTTATCTCTTATTCTGAAAGCTTTAATAACTCTATGTAAGCCTATTTTATTTGCAAACTCAAGCCTTTCTTCTCCATGTAATTGTATTAAATCTGCTCCAAAATTAAGGGCTTCCTTTACTTCCTCTAAGGTAGGATTAACAAAAACAACCACCTTTTTTGCCTTTTTGGGAATCTTTAAAAGATCCTTTAATTTATCTCCCACATATCTGGGAGATTTTGGATACATAATGAATCCTAAATAATCAATAGGATAATTTTCTATAAAGTGAATATCTTCACTTTGGGTTATGCCACAAATTTTTATTTTAACCAAGGTGTTAAAATTTTCTGTCAAAATAAATATTTTTTCCTTTTATACTCAAAGGAATTCCTAAAATGACTTGACCTGGCAGAAGTCCAAGTTTTTTAGCAGCAACACCAATAGTGTACATTACTCTGTTATCCAAGCATAAATCTTTAGCTTTATAAACAGCAGAACCTATAGCGATTCCTAAGTCAATAAGTCTCATGGCACAAACTGGCCCTTCATAATCTAACTCCTTCTTTGTTTCTCTAAGAATGGTATCGCAAGTAAACCCACAGGCACCACAGTTAACTCCAACAGGTCTTTTAAAATCAAGGGAGATAAGCACTAAGGCTTCAGAATTTCTAACATTTTCAGCATCTCTTTTAAAAAATTTATAGGCTTCACCTCTTTGCGCAATTTTTTCCATTTCCTGGGCAATTCTTTCCATTTCCTCTTTTTCTGTAATTAAAGCCATTACAAGTTCATCCTGTCCTCGGGCTTTAGGAGCTGTTCTTGCACAAACTAAAAGTTGTAGGGAAAGCTCCTCAATAATCTCTTTTTCTGGATTTATTTTCATACTTAGCCTCCTTTTTAATCTTTATTTTACCACCAATATTCTGGATATAAAAATACCAATCCCTACAGGAAAGAGAAGATAAAGAAAACCCAATTGATGAAATTTAGCGCCTCCCAAGATATAAACAAGTGTTGTTGCGCCACCCGGTGGGTGCAGAGTTCTGGTAAGGTGCATCAAGGCAATGGCTAAAGCTACACCAAAGCCTGTGGCTAACCATAAAGTATCTTCAAATAACAAGTAAGCTATAACTCCTGAAAAGGCTGAAATTAAATGTCCTCCTATTACATGGCGAGGTTGAGAAAGGGGACTTTTATACGCTCCAAATAACAAAACTGCAGAAGCACCAAAGGGAGGAATAATTAAAGGCATACCTCGAGAATCAAAAAAAAACATAGAGATAACTCCAATTAGTCCAATCCCAATAAAAGCCCCAAAAAAAGAGGCAAAAACTTCTTTGAATCTTACCCGAGGTGGTGCTTTGCTTTCAAGAATTATTCTTAAAAGTTTCACTCTGTTTCCCCCTGCTAAACACTTTTTAAGAAAGTTCTACTCTAAAAAAGGGATGCTTTAAAAGATCCTCTCTCGTGATTATTCCTACTAGTTTTCCCTGAGAATTGACTACAGGAATTCTATTAATTTTGTGTAACTTCATAATCTTAAAAACCTCTTCTACAGAGGAATTTTCTTCTATTGTTATCGCAGGAGTTGTCATAATCTCTTTGGCTTTAGTTTTTTTTAGTCTTTCCCAACTTTGGATTGTTTTTTCTAAGTTCAAAAAGATAGAGAGGCACTTAAAATTTATATCAATTTCTAACTTTTTAAAAATGTCTTTTTCCGAGAGAAGACCTATAACTTTTTCATTTTCTACTATGGGTAGACCTGAAATTTTAGCCTTTACTAATTTTCTAACTATCTCTTCTAAAGTCTCTTCAGGAGAGGCAAAAATTACTTGAGGATTCATTATATCTTTAGCCTTTATTTCTTTTATAAGCCTTTCCCACCAAATTTGGCTAACTAATCCGTAGAGTTTTTGAAAGTCCTCTATGGTAATATCAAGATAGCCTTCAATTCTTTTAAAGGCATTTAAAATGTCTTCTTTTGTGGGCTTAAAGTTAAAATTTTCCATATCTCTTTATATTTTAAAGTACTTTAAATTTTTAACAAATCCTTGATTTTAATCAAGGAATTTTTGTATCTATTGCATTATGTTCTATATAACTTTCAATTTAGTTAGGAGGAGGTTAAAAATGGCAAATTTAGTTATTGACGAAGAGTTATGCATTGGCTGTGGAACATGTGTAGAAATTTGTTCAGAGGTTTTTGCCCTAAATGAGTTTGAAAAGGCCTATGTAAAAAATCAAGAGGGATGTAATACCTGTAATTGTGAAGAAGCCATTAATTCATGTCCAGTAGGTGCCATTTCCTGGCAGGAATAAAGTTAGATAAACCCTGTTTTTTCTAAAAGTTCCATAGTGGAAAGATTTTCTTTTTCTAAATTTTTAAGATAAGGTTTAACCCACCTATATACCATTTTTGCAATGAGATCTATTTCAAAATTGACATAATCTCCTATCTTTTTTGTATGAAGGGTTGTTACTCTATATGTATGGGGTATTACCATTAGTGTAATTCTATTACCTTTGACTTCATTAATGGTAAGGCTAATTCCATCTATAGCAATAGACCCTTTTGGAATTAAATAATGCTCATATTCTTTAGGAATTTCAATTTCCAAATGATAAAAATCTCCTGTGGGAGAAATTTGAGTAATTTTGGCTATACCATCCACATGACCTGTAACTATATGCCCTCCTAAGGAATCTCCTAATCTTAGGGCCCTTTCTATGTTAACAAGATCACCTACCTTTTTAAATTTGAAGGTAGTGCATGCAACAGTCTCTGGTGATAGATGAGCTTCAAAACCCCTGTGAGTAATTGAAACTGCCGTCAAACAGACTCCATTTATAGCTATACTATCTCCAATCTTAGCTTCTTTAAAAGATATAGCTTTGCTTTCGATGTAAATTGAAAACCCTTTATCTAAGGGTTTAAGTACTTTTATTACACCAACTCCCTCAACTATGCCAGTAAACATTAAGTATATATTTTAAAGTATTTTGTAAAGAAGACAACTTTAATCCATTTTATACATGGGCTGTCCGCAACATATGGGAGTGGGCCTGTCTTCTGGATATTCTTCCATTCTATTACAAATCATACATACATATCTAACTTTATTAATTTGGGGAGAGGCTTTAAGGTTTAGACCTTCTACATAGAATTGAGCATAAGGAGTACTTTCAGGTACAAAATGTCCTAATGGTAAAAGTTTTCTGTTCTCTTCCTCACAGCGAGCTATAAGATTCCATAATTTATTTAAATCCTCTATCTCCTTTTTATTTTCTGGAATTAATTTTACTATGGATCCTTCAATATGAATTTTCATTTTGAACCTCCTTTAAATTAAAATCTTTTTTTAAAATGTATCTCTTTTTTTCTTTAAGTCAAGATTTAAAAGTTGTTAATGCCTTTTAAAAGGTTGAAAGTTTTTTTTAGAAAAGGGAACAAACCTATTTTTTAAGTTTTCTATTATAATTACTATTGACATTTTAGGGTTAGAGAATAAAATTCACAATACAGTTAAGTTAATGAAAAATACGGGCAAGGAGGAAGGAATATGCTTATAGGAAGGATTTTTAGTCTATTAATTCTATCCTTTTTTTTATTTACCTTTCAACTTTTTGCTGTTGAGCCTATTAAGATAGGAGCAATTTTGAGTGTAACTGGGCCTGCTTCTTTTATTGGTGAGCCAGAGAAAAATACCATACTTATGTTAGCAGAGCAGATTAATAAGAAGGGTGGGATTCATGGAAGGCCGCTTCAGGTAATCATTGAGGACACAAAGAGTGAGGAAACTCAAGCTGTTCTTGCTGCAAAGAAGCTTATAGAACGGGACAAGGTGGTGGCTATAGTTGGGCCCTCTACAACTGGGGAGAGTATGGCTGTTATTCCAATTGTTACTCAAGCAAAGATACCTATGGTATCCCTTGCTGCAGGAACTGGAATAACAGAACCCGTATCTGAGAGATATTGGATTTTTAAGACTGCCCAATATGATAGAAGTGCGGTTGAGGCTATTTATAATTATATGAAGAATAAAGGAATTACTAAGGTGGGGATTATTACTATTGCAACAGGATTTGGAGATCAGGGGCGTAAGGCATTGCGTGAGTTAGCTCCTAAATATGGTATTACCATTGTAGCAGATGAGCGATATAAGCCAAAGGACTCTGATATGACAGTACAACTCATGAAAATTAAAAATGCTGGAGCTCAGGCAATTATTAACTGGTCTGTTGGTCCTGAGCAAGTAATAGTTACAAAAAATTGGCATGATTTAAAGCTAAATATTCCTCTTTTTCAATCTCATGGATGGGGAAGTAAGAAAAATATTGAATTAGCAGGAAAAGCAGCTGAAGGCGTTATTGCTCCTTTAGGAAGGGTAGTAGTATGGGAAAAACTACCTAAAGGTCATCCCCAGAGACCTATTATTGAAAGATATGTTAAGAACTATGAGGAAAAATATAAATCCGAGCCTGGGACATTTGGAGGGCATGCCTATGATGCTTTCATGATGGTGGTAGAGGCTCTTCAAAAGGTTGGTCCAGATCCTACTAAAATTAGAAATTACTTGGAGAACAATATCAAAAAATGGCCTGGTGTATCAGGAATTTTTAATATGAGTCCTACAGATCATTGTGGATTAGATGCTGATTCTTTTGAAATGACCATAGTTAAGAATGGAGATTGGGAAATTCTTAAATAGAGATGGAGCTTTTTTCACAGTTTCTCCTCTCTGGGCTAACAGTGGGGGCAATTTATGCCCTCATTGCCCTTGGTTTTAATATAGTTTATAATACCACTTCTATTCTTAATCTTGCCCAAGGGGAGTTTGTAGTTACTGGCAGTCTTGTGATGTGGTTTTTTTTAGAAAAACTA
Source organism: Caldimicrobium sp. (assembly GCA_046295835.1). Taxonomy (GTDB): domain Bacteria; phylum Desulfobacterota; class Thermodesulfobacteria; order Thermodesulfobacteriales; family Thermodesulfobacteriaceae; genus Caldimicrobium. Next base: position 12,138 of record JBKBMM010000003.1, on the reverse strand, counting down.
CAATGGCCTTATCCTTGGTCTTTTTTAGCAAGTCTTGGAGTAGTTGCTTTTTTGGGTCTTATAATGGAGAGACTTACCATTGCTCCTCTTCTTAAAAAGGGAGATTATCTCTTATTGATCTTGATAACTATTGCTTTTTCTATCTTTTTAAGAGGGCTTTTAATGTTTGCCTTTGGAAAGGAGCCTTATGGAATTCCACCTTTAACAGAAGGTCCTCCTATTTTAATTGCTGGGGCAGTGATTCAAAGGCAAACCCTTTGGATATTCCTTTTCATAATCTTGATAGCACTTTTTCTTCATGTTTTTTTTAATAAGACCATTTTTGGAAAGGCCATGCAGGCTTGCTCCCTTGATAGTGAAGCTGCTGCTTTAATGGGAATTAAGCCTTCTCAAATGGTGATGTTTTCTTTCCTTTTAAGTGGAATCTTTGCTGGATTAGCTGGCATTCTCATTACTCCAATTACTTTAATGGAGTATGATAAAGGGCCTATTTTAACTATAAAAGGGTTTACAGCAGCTATTCTTGGAGGGCTGGGAAGTAATTGGGGTGTTATGGCAGGAGGGTTGCTTTTAGGACTTTTGGAAAGTTTAGTAGCAGGGTATCTCCATTCGGGACTAAAAGATGCCATTGCCTTGCTATTACTTATTTTTATGCTTATTTTTAGACCAGCTGGACTTTTTCAGTCAGCTAAAAGTGCAGAGTTTAGAAAGCTATGAAAGAGATCTTTTTAAATTCTTATGTGGGAAGTTTATTAATTGTCCTGGCGCTTATTTGGGTAGGATTTTTTAGTGGCGATCCCTATGTAGTTACCCTGTTGGTATTTGCTGGACTTAATGCCCTTTCCGCACTTGCTTTATCTCTTCTTATGGGAATTGCGGGACAGATTTCCTTAGGACAAAATGGTTTTTATGGATTAGGGGCATATCTTTCTGCTATACTTGCTCTTTACTATAATATTTCTCCATTTTTTAGCCTTATTATTGCCTCTGTTATCTCAGCCTTACTTGGTTTTTTTTTAGCCCTGCCTGCCATAAGACTAAAGGGACATTATTTAGCAGTGGCTACTCTTGCTTTCGGAGAAATTCTCTATTTATTGCTAAATGAATGGGGACCAGGAGGCCCCTCTGGCTTTGGTAACATTCCTACTTTGAATTTAGTTTTTCCCTTTCTTGACTTTTCTCAAAGTTATCTAATTTTGGTATGGGGGATTTGGTGGCTCTCCTTTGTGTTAATTTATAATCTTTCTCATTCTACTTATGGAAAAACTCTTAAAGCCCTTCACAATAGTGAAGTTGCTCTTAGAACCTTAGGTATAAACATAGTTTTTTTAAAAGTTAAAGTCTTTATTTTAAGCGCCTTTTTAACTGCTTTAGCGGGAAGTCTTTATGCTCATTATGTGAGTTTTCTTTCGCCTGCTAATTTTTCAGTTTTTTATTCTATTTTGATATTGATCATGGTTATGCTTGGTGGAATGCATAATCTTTGGGGTTCTCTTATAGGAGCCCTTTTCTTGACTTTTTTGCCTGAGGTCTTAAGACCTCTGAAGGATTATGATATACTTCTTTATGGACTGATTCTTATTTTATCTTTATTGTTCTTTCAAAAGGGGTTAATAGTTCCATTAGAAAGGGGGCTTAAGTTTGTCTTTTATTCTACAAGCAGAAAACATTTATAAGAGTTTTGGTGGATTACAAGTTTTAAAGGGAGTACACTTGGCAGTTAAAGAAAATACCATTCATGCAATGATTGGGCCCAATGGTGCTGGAAAAACTACATTCCTAAATGTGATCAATGGACTTGAGAAGGCAGAAAAGGGAATACTTCTTTTTAGAGGGCAAAATATATTTACTTTGCCTACTGAAAAACGGGCAAAACTTGGAATTGCAAGAACCTTTCAACTTTTAGAAATTTTTGGAGATTTAACAGTGCTTGAAAATGTTATGGTTGCACTTTTTGCTAAAAAGCCTTGGAGTATTTTAAAGAGCCTTTTTTTAGGAGCTTTTGCTCATCCAAAGGAGAAGGAGCTTAAAGAAAAGGCTATGCAACTTCTCTCCATTCTTGGTTTGGAAGAAAGAGCCTTTACTTTAGCAAAAAGTCTACCTCTTGGGGAACAAAAACTTTTAGAAATAGCAAGGGCTTTAGCATTAAATCCTAAATTGCTTCTTTTAGATGAGCCTGCTGCTGGATTAAATCACAGGGAAACTAAAGTTTTAGGTGAGACCCTCAAGAAACTAAAGGAACGACTTAATTTAACTATACTTTTAGTAGAACACGATATGGAACTGGTAATGAATTATAGTGATTGGATAACAGTTTTAAACTTTGGGAGTATTTTAGCAGAGGGCGCGCCTCTTGAAATCCAGAAAAATCCTGAAGTAATTAAGGCGTATTTAGGAGAAGAGTTGTAAAATGTTAATTTTAAAGGGAGTGGATGTTTACTACGATAATTTCCATATTTTAAAAAAAATCACCTTGCATATTAAAGAAGGTGAGATTGTCTCTATACTTGGTGCAAATGGTGCAGGTAAAAGTACCTTACTTAAGGCTATATGTGGAATCCTCAGAGTGACAACTGGCGAGATTTATTTTCAAGGAGAAAAGATTAACCACAAACCCCCCTATGAAAGAGTTCGTTTGGGCATAAGTTTAGTTCCAGAAGGAAAGGGATTGTTTAAATCTCTCTCTATAGAAGACAATCTTATCTTAGGGGCTTACTCTTGGTATAGTTTTAAAAAAAAGAAAAAATTGAGACAGAAATTGGATGAGATATATATGTTATTTCCCTTTTTAAAAGATAGAAGAAAAGAGGTAGCAGGTAGACTCTCTGGTGGCCAACAACAAATTCTTGCTATTGCTCGTGCCCTTATGAGTAATCCCAAACTTCTTCTTTTAGATGAGCCCTCAATGGGCATTGCTCCTAACCTGGTTTTAGAGATTTTTCAGCATATAAAAAGCCTGCAAAGAGATTATAATTTGAGTATACTTTTGGTAGAACAAAATGCACGTTTAGCTTTAAAAATCTCTAATAGAGCCTATGTCTTGGAGACAGGAAAAATTATATTTGAAGGTCAAAGTCATGAGGTGCTTGAAAACTCAGAAATTCAGAGGGCTTATTTGGGAAGAGAACTTGATAGAGAGGCTCCTCTATAAAAAGGAGGAAAAAAATGTTAGAGGAAATTAAACTTCTTCAATTAGAGAGATTACAAGCTACTTTAAACAGAGTTTATAAAGAAGTTCCTTTTTATCGAAGACTTTTTGAAAGAATTTCCTTTAATCCTGAAGAGGTTTCAGATTTAGAAGATCTCAAAAAGATTCCCTTTACAACCAAGGAACACCTTAGAGAAAACTATCCTTATAATTTTTTTGCTGTACCTTTAAGAGAAGTAGTAAGAATTCAGGCAACAGCTGGGACTACTGGTATTCCCATAGTGGTAGGTTATACTAAAAGAGATCTTCAGATTTTGAGTGAAGTTTCTGCCAAAGCTTTACAACAATGGAACCTCAGCAAGGATGATGTAGTTCAAATTACCTTTCATCCAGGCCTTTTTTCTTCTGCCTTTGGACTCCAAAGTGGAGCAGAAAAACTTGGTGCCTCGGTAATCCCAGTAAATTTTGAAGATCCCTATAAGCAACTTAAAATATTACAGGACTATCGCACAACAGTCTTAATCTGTACCCCTTCTTATGCTTCTTGGCTTACTGAAATTCTACCTCACTCAGGAATTAATCCTAACACTTTAATGCTAAAAAAAATTATACTTTGTGGAGAGCCCTTTACAGAAGAACAAAGAAAAAGGATAGAAGAGGCTTTTAAAGTAAAGGTCTATAATTTATATAGTAATATGGAAATTTTTGGGCCAGGAATTGCTTATGAGTGTGATAATAAAAGGCTACATTTTCAAGAAGAATATTTTTTAGTTGAAGTCATTAATCCTCATACCTCAGAGCCTGTTCAAGCTGGTGAAAAAGGAGAATTAGTCATTACAACTCTTGTTAAAGAAGCCTTTCCTCTTATTCGTTTTAGAACAGGAGATTTAGTAATGTTAGAAGGTATAACCTGTTCTTGTGGAAATCCTTATTTATGTACCTCACCTATTTTAGGTAGAAGGGATGAGGTTATCATTGTAAGAGGATTAAAAATTTCTTGTGACCAAATTGAGAAAATTTTATTAGATATTTTAGGTGAAAAACCCTTATATCAAATTTTGCTTGGAAAAAAGAAAGGTTTAGAAGAAGTGCTTTTACTTTTGGTACTTAGTGAGAGATTTTTTACTGATTCTTATTTAGAGCAGGAACAATTAAAAAGAAAGATTGAAGAGAAGCTTTTACTTGAACTTTCTCTTCCCTTTGAAATTAAATTTGTAGAAAAAGGCTCTCTGCAAAGAAAAAATGGAGAGATTATAAAGATTATAGATAAGAGGTAAACTATGGGGTATATCCTTGAGATGGGAGAACTCTTTTTAACTTCCAATTATAAAAGGGAGCCTCTTGTTTTTGTTAACGGCCAAGGTACAAGACTGTTTACTGATGAGGGAGAAGAGTATCTTGATTTTACTGCAGGTATAGCCGTCTGCAATCTTGGACATGCCCATCCAGAATTAATTAAAGTGTTAGAAGATCAAGCTAAAAAACTCTGGCATACTTCTAATCTGTACTATAATGAACCCCAAACAAAACTTGCCAAAAAGCTTGCTGAACTTACCTTTGGTGATAAGGTTTTTTTTGCCAACTCCGGGGCTGAAGCTGTTGAAGCAGCTTTAAAACTCTCAAGAAGATATGCCTTTGAAAACTTTGGACCTAAAAAATATAAATTTATAGCTTTGGAAAATTCCTTTCATGGAAGGACCTTTGGTGCCCTATCTGTAACTGGTCAACCTAAATATTGGGAGGGCTTTGAGCCCCTTCTTCCAGGGGTCTACTTTGTACCCGCTAATGACCTCAAGGCGCTAAAAGAAGCTTTTAATAATGAGGTGTGCGCCTTAATATTAGAACCTATTCAAGGAGAAGGCGGAATTTTCCCCTTAAAAAAGGATTTTTTGGAACAAGCTAAGGAACTCTGTGAAAAGTTTAAAGCTCTATTAATCTTTGATGAGATTCAAACAGGAATAGGAAGAACTGGTAAACTCTTTGCCTATGAACATTATCAATTAGAGCCTGATATTCTTTGTACTTCTAAAGCTATAGCTAATGGGCTTCCCCTTTCTGCTATAATTGTCAAAGACGAGATAGCTTCCGCTTTTAAACCAGGTACCCATGCCTCAACTTTTGGTGGAAATCCTCTTGCTTGTGCCGTAGCTATAAAGGTTTTAGAAATTGTTTCTGAAAAAACTTTCTTGGAAGAGGTAGCCCTTAAAGGTAAATATTTGCGGCAAAAAATTTCAGAATTAAATAAAAAGGGATTTATAAAAGAAGTACGTGGAGAGGGCCTTTTAATAGGGATCGAATTTGAAAATCAAGCTAAGGAGATTTACGCCTCTTTATTAAAAAAGAAAATTTTGATAACCCAGCCTAAACCTAATATTATTAGACTTACTCCACCTTTGACTATAAGTTATCGTGAAATAGACTATTTTATTGAAGCCTTAAAAGAGATATTAAAATAAAAAGGGGGAGATTTCTCCCCCTGCAACAAAAACTTTTTACTGTTTTGGAGCCTCAGTAGTAGCATTTTCAGTTTTTTGTTCCTTTTTTGCTTTTTTAGTCTTCTTTGTCTTTTTTACTTCTTTCTTTTCAGCTTTCATTTCCTGTTTGGTTTCCCCTTTCATTTCGCCGGAAGGAGCTCCAGCTTGCTGAGCAAATACAGGTGATACAAATAAACCTAAAGCTATTAACATACCAAGTACCTTCTTAACCATGACCAAACCTCCTCCTTAATTTTTTTATTTAACTAATATCAAAAACTATGCCTAAATTAAAACTTTAGAATTAGTGTAGTTTGTTTAAGGTGTATAAACTTAAGGGACAAATTTGTAATAGCTAAAGGAACAACTTTGTCGATATTTGCATCCTGCTTTACACTTTGGTTATTCTCTTGTTTTATAATAGAAGTTTCTTATATTATATTTTCCTATAGTCTTGTAAAGGAACTCTTTTATAAGATGGCTTTATTTATCCTTTAGAGAAATAAGCACAGAGCATATTGACAAAAATTAAAAAGGGTTTATTCTAAAAAATACGAATCAATACATGTTGAAAAAAGGGGGCCGTAGCTCAGAGGGAGAGCGCGTGAATGGCATTCACGAGGTCGTGGGTTCAAGTCCCACCGGCTCCATTTTTTCTCCATAGGAAATCATATACTTCTAAGTTTTGGTTATCTTATTTTGCATAAAGAGTAAAAAAATTTCTTACCCTTGACAGTGAATAAAAATGAATTATAATTTTATATACACAAAGGGCGCGGGGTAGAGCAGCCTGGTAGCTCGTCGGGCTCATAACCCGGAGGCCGTGGGTTCAAATCCCACCCCCGCAACTTAATTAACTTCAAGATTTCTCTATATGAGGTATCCTCGTGCATGCAGAAGAAAGGATAAAAAAACAAATTTTAAGGGTATTAGCGAAAAGGCCTGCTACTTTTTGGGAATTAATCAATTATCAAGATGCACATATAGTTGCTTTTCTTCAAGTTATAAAAGATCTTTTGCAGAAAGAATACATTGTCTATAAAAAGCCATATTTTCAATTAAAGACTTCTTTAGATCCCATAGAAGAATACCATGATCCAGAATGCTTATTTTGTCAACCCTTTGTGAGAGATGGGTATTGGAAGGATCTTTTAAAAGCTTTCAAGGAAATGGTCAAAGATAGGCCTTTACCGACAAGTGATTATGATCAGGGTTTTGTGCGAGTAGAGGATACACTTAAGAGAGTGGCATTTATATATCAAAGAGGAGATTTAGAGGGAACAGAGATTTTTATCTTGGGAGATGATGATTTAATTTCTCTTGCCATGGCCCTTACTCGTTTACCTAAGAGGATTGTTGTTGTAGAAATTGATGAAAGAATAAATGATTTCATCAGGAAGAGTATAGAAAGAACTGGATTTACAAACTTAGAGGTTTATAATTACAATGTAATAGAGGATTTACCAGGGTCTCTTAAAGGAAATTTTGATGTTTTTGTTACTGATCCAGTTGAGACTGAGAAAGGGCTTAAACTCTTTGTAGCACGCTGTATAAGTAGTCTTAAAGGACCAGGATGTGTGGGGTATATGGGTTTTACTCATAGAGAGGCTTCACTTTTAAAATGGAGGGATTTTCAAAAATTTCTTTTAGATGCAGGTTTTGTAATTACAGATATTTTAAGAGATTTTACAACCTATCCAGAAGAAGAGAATTCTTGGGAAGATTTTTATCGTACATACAGGATTATGAAAGAATTTGATTTAGACCTGCCTACAGTAGATTGGTATAAGTCTTGTCTATTAAGGTTTGAGGTGGTTGAGGGTCCATATCTCCCCAAAATTGAACTTCCCCAAAATTTAGAAGAGCTATATTTTGATGAAGAAGCCTGGGCAACTCCTTTGCCTTCTTATTTGGAAAGAAAAAATCCTTAAAAGGAGTCAAAAATGGAACATGTATATGATAAAATATCTTCACAAGAGCAGAAAAATATAGAAGCTTTGGTTGAAGAGTATATTTCTTTTTTATCTGAGATAAAGACTGAGAGAGAGTGTGTAGAGTATTTTTTGGATGAATTAAACAAAGCTGGTTTTAAAGAAGAGGGAAAAGAAAGGGGCTTTTTTGTTTATAAAAATAAATTTTTAGCCTGTTGGCAAAAAGGGCAAAGACCACTAAAAGAGGGCTTTAAAATAGTTGTAAGTCATATTGATACTCCAAGGCTTGATCTCAAATTACATCCTCTTTTTGAGGAAATGGATCTTGCCTTTCTTAAGACACATTATTATGGTGGAATAAAGAAGTATCACTGGGTAGCTCTTCCTTTAGCCTTACATGGAGTGGTCATTACCAAAAAAGGAGAAAAGATAAAGATTGTGATAGGTGAAAAAGAGGAGGATCCGCTTTTTACCATTTGTGACCTTCTTCCTCATCTTGCTCGTAAAAAACAGGAGGAAAAGAAATTAGGAGAAGCAATTCCTGCAGAAAATCTCAATATTTTATTCGGAGGAATTCCTTTAGAAAAACCCTCTAAAGGGAAAAAGGATGAAAAAGAGAGGGTTAAAAAGAGGATTCTAAGATTACTTGAAGAAAGATATGGAATTGCTGAGGAAGACTTCACTTCTGCTGAAATTTTTGCCGTGCCTGCTGGCAAGGCCAAATTTGTAGGATTAGATAAGGCTTTCATAGGTGGTTACGGACAAGATGATAGAATTTGTGCCTTTACAAGTTTTAAGGCTTTACTATCTATAAAAGAGCCTAAGTTTACAAACCTTGTAATTTTTATGGATAGAGAAGAAATAGGCTCAGAAGGAAACACCAGTGCTAAGAGTAGAATCTTTGAAGGATTAATTTATGAGTTGTTAAAAAAAGCTAATCTTTCTCCCTCTCCTGATATCTTTTTTGAAGTAATGACCCGTACTAAGGCACTCTCTGCTGATGTTACTGCAGGCGTAGATCCTAATTACATAGAGGTACATGATAAACTTAATGATGCCAAAATGGGTTATGGAGTCGTAATAACAAGATATACTGGACATGGTGGAAAATATTTGGCTAATGAAGCCCATGCTGAATATGTGGCTTATCTTAGAGATCTTTTTGAAAAAAATGGAGTAATCTATCAAGTTGCCTCTATGGGGAAGGTGGATGAGGGAGGTGGAGGAACAGTTTCAAAATATTTTGCTTCGTACGGGATGGATATAATAGACATAGGGCCTCCGCTACTTTCCATGCATTCCCCCTTTGAAATAGCACATAAAGGAGATTTATACATGACTTTCAAGGCCTTTCAGGTTTTTCTAAAAAACTAAATCAAGAAAATGCCTCTTAAAACTGGAGACTATTTTATCCTTTATCATCAAGATAAAAAATATCTTCTTTCTCTCAAAGAAAAAATCTTCCACACCCACAAAGGAAGTATAAACCTATCTGAGCTTGAAGGTAAAGAATATGGTGAAAAAGTTATTTCCTCAGCGGGTGAGTCCTTTTATATTTTAAAACCCACTCTTTTTGACTTTATAATGAAACTAAAGAGAATAACACAAATTATTTATCCTAAAGATTTAGGCTATATTCTTCTTAAAATGGGTGTTAAAGAGGGAAAAATTTTTATAGAATGTGGTGCAGGTTCAGGAGCTCTAACCTGTGTTTTAGCTTATTTAGTAGGTGAGGAAGGACAAGTGATTTCCTATGAAAAGGAAGAGAAATTTTTAAGGATTGCTCAAGAAAATGTGATGAGACTTGGTTTAGAAAAAAGGGTAGTTTTTAAACTTAAAGAAGTAAAAGAGTCCTTTGATGAAGAGGAGGTAGATGGCATATTCTTAGATGTAAAAGAACCGTGGAATCTTCTTGAAGCAGCATATAAAGCTCTAAAGGGAGGTCATCCCTTAGGAATACTTGTCCCTACCACTAATCAGGTAACTCAAACTTTGACTGTTTTTACTCAATGGCCTTTCGTAGATATAGAAGTGGTTGAAATATTACTTAGATCTTATAAACCTAATCCTGAAAGACTGCGTCCTACAGATCAAATGGTAGCTCATACAGGGTATTTAATTTTTGCTAAAAAGGTGCTATAAAAAACTTTAATATGTCTATCACAATTAATTTTTTGGAGATACCCCCTTTTTCTAAAAAAACTCTTCAAAGGTTAAAAAACAAAATGGAAAAATCTTTTCAAATTTTAGAGAGAAAAAAAAAGAATTTAACGCTTCTTTTTACAAATAATAAGACCATTCAAAAGTATAATTTTGTCTATTTAAAAAGGGATTATCCTACTAATGTACTTTCTTTTAAGGGTGAGGGAAGCTATTTAGGTGATGTTATAATTTCAGCGGAAAAGGCAAAAGAAGAGGCAGATTTTTATGGCCTTCCCTTTGAGGATTATCTCTTGTCCCTTGTTGTGCATGGGATTTTGCATCTCTACGATTATGATCATGAAAGGGGACTCTATGGGCCTTGGCTAATGTTAAAGAATGAAATAAAATTAATGGAGAGCTTAGCTGAAGAGAAAGAAGCTATAATTAAATTTTTAAAAAGGAGGGAATATATGCCTGCTAAGCTTGCAGTAAATGTAGATCATGTAGCTACAGTTAGAGAAGCCCGGAAAACCTATTACCCAGACCCTGTGCATGCAGCAGTTCTTGCAGAGTTGGGAGGAGCTGATGGGATTGTAGTGCACTTAAGATTAGATCGACGACATATTAAAGAAAGGGATGTGCAAATTATAAAGGAGATTATCAAAACAAAGCTAATCCTTGAGATGGCTATAGACCAAAATTTGATTGAATTTGCTAAAAAAATAAAACCCTATCAGGTAACCCTTGTTCCCGAAAGAGTTGAAGAAATAACTACTGAAGGGGGTATGGTGCTTGAAGGAAGAATAGAAGAGGTAAAAAAGGTAGTGAAAGAACTTAATAAAGCTGGAATAAAGGTTAGTCTTTTTTTAAACCCCGATCCTAAGGATATAGAAATGGCTAAAAAAACAGGAGCGCATATAGTGGAACTTCACACAGGTTCTTATGCAGAAGCAGAAGGTGAGGAAGATAGGCTTAGAGAGTTTGAAAGACTGGAAAAAGCAGCCCATTTAGCTAAAGACCTTGGTTTTATAGTACATGCAGGGCATGGCCTTAGCTATGAAAACATCGGTCCAATTGCTGCTATTCCAGAAATAGAAGAATTTAGTATAGGCCATAGCATAGTGGCAAGAGCCATTATGGTGGGTATGAAAGAAGCAGTACGCGAAATGAAAGAACTGATTTTAAGAGCAAGGGGTTAATTTATGCCAATAGAATCTTTAATTGTGGGCCCTCTTCAAGTATGTTGCTATATCTACTATGATGATATTACTAAAGAAGCAGTAATTATTGATCCAGGAGATGAGGATTCTAAAATTCTGCAAATAGTAGATACACTGAAACTGAAAATCTTGTATATCCTTGGAACCCATGGCCATCCCGATCATCTTCTTGGTGTAGAATATTTAAGAAAATATTTGGGTGTTCCCTTTTTACTTCATAGGGAGGATCATAAATTTTTTCAAGATCCTGAAAATTTTTTAACTTTTAGAGTTTGGGGATTCCCAGCTAATCCTAAGGCTGATGGACTTTTAGAGGATGGTCAGATCTTAAAAATTGGGAGGAAAGTCCTTCAAGTAATTCACACACCTGGTCATTCCCCAGGATCTGTTTGTTTTTGGAATAAAGATGAGAAAATCCTCTTTACAGGGGACACTCTATTTGTTCAAGGTATTGGTAGAGCTGATCTTCCCGGAGGTAGCTATAAAATAATGATGCGCTCAATAAAAGATAAGATTTTAACTCTTCCTAAAGATACTCAAATTTTTCCTGGGCATGACTACGGGCCAAAGCCTGTTTCAACCATAGAAGAGGAAATAAAATTAAATCCCTTTTTGCAAGAAGATTAAGCTCTTCCTACTCCTGAATAACTAAAACCAAGCTTTTTTACCACTTCAGGCTCATAAATATTTCTCATATCAATAAGCACAGGGGTTTTCATAAGTTTTTTAATTTTAGAAAGATCTAAGAATCTAAATTCATTCCATTCAGTAAGGATTACCATGGCATGGGCATCCTTTACCGCTTCCTCAGGAGATGAAGCATACTCTATGGGTAGATTGCCTATAGTTTTTTTAAATTCCTCCATAGCAACGGGATCATATACTCTTACTAAAGCCTTTTTTTCTAATAGTTTGGAAACTACTGTTAAAGAGGGACTTTCACGTACATCACTTGTATTAGGTTTAAAAGAAAGACCAAGTATGGCAATAACCTTATCTTTGAGATCACCCAAGAAGCTTTCCAATTTAGAGATAACTCTTAGTTTCTGTTTTTCATTTACTTCAAGTACAGCTTCTAAGATTTTAAAGGGGGAACTTACTTGTAAACCCTGATAAATAAGGGCTTTTACATCTTTAGGGAAGCAGGAGCCTCCAAAACCAGGACCTGGATTTAAAAATTTAGACCCAATTCTGGGATCTAATCCCATCCCCTGTGCAACAAC
>JBKBMM010000002.1:0-17956 GCA_046295835.1 Caldimicrobium sp. | reverse complement strand
TTGCTGTTCTTGGGTATGGAAGTCAAGGGCATGCTCATGCATTGAATTTAAGAGATTCTGGATGTAATGTAGTAGTTGGCTTAAAACCTGGAGGTCCCAGTTGGGAGAGGGCAAAAAAAGATGGTTTTGAACCTATGCTACCAAAGGAGGCATCGGAAAAAGCAGATCTTATTATGATTTTGGTGCCAGATCAAACCCAACCAGCTCTTTATAAAGAATGTATTGAACCTGTTTTAAAACCAGGGAAAATGCTTCTTTTTGCTCATGGATTTAATATTCATTATGGTCAGATTGTGCCGCCAAAGGAAGTAGATGTAGCTTTGGTTGCTCCAAAAGGTCCTGGGCATTTAGTGAGAAGAGAGTTTCAGAGAGGAGCTGGGGTACCATGTTTAGTAGCTATTCATCAGGATGCAACAGGAGAAGCCCTTGCTAAAGCACTTGCTTATGCTAAAGGTATAGGAGGTGCCAGAGCAGGGGTAATTGAAACAACCTTTAAGGAAGAGACAGAGACAGATCTTTTTGGAGAACAGGTAGTTCTTTGTGGAGGTGTTTCTGCATTAATTAAGGCAGGATTTGAAACCTTAGTAGAAGCGGGATATCAACCTGAAATTGCATATTTTGAATGCTTGCATGAGCTTAAATTGATAGTAGATCTTATCTATGAGGGTGGATTGGCTTTTATGAGATACTCCATAAGTGATACTGCTGAATATGGGGATCTTACAAGGGGGCCAAGAATAATAAATGAACAAGTAAGGGCAGAAATGAAAAAAATTTTAGAGGAGATTCAGAGTGGTCAATTTGCTCGGGAATGGATTTTAGAAAACCAAGCTGGAAGACCTGTTTTAAACGCCCTAAGAAAAAGGGAAGCTGAACACCCCATTGAGGAGATAGGGAAAAAGTTGAGAGCAATGATGCCATGGTTAAAGAATAAATAAAAGGGAATAGGGGCGAAAGCCCCTTGATTTTTCCTATTTGTTAATTTCCTTAAGACTATCTCTTATTGCCTCAAGGGTTATATAGATTTCTCTTTCACTATGGGCTAAACTTACAAACCAAGCTTCAAATTGGGAAGGTGGTAAGTAAATACCTCTTTTTAACATAGCCTGCCAAAAGTATGCAAATTTATCTGTATCTGCTGTTAAGGCCTCTTGGAAGTTTTTTACCTCTTTTTGAGTAAAAAAGAGGGTAAGCATAGAGGCACACCTGACAACTTGATAGGGTAAATTGAGATCCTTTAGAATATCTTTTATGCCTTGCTCAAGGGCTGCTGAAAGGGATTCCAATTTTTCATAAGTTCCTGGTTTCATAAGTTCTCTGAGGGTAGCTAAGCCTGCAGAAAGGGCTATGGGATTTCCTGAGAGTGTCCCTGCTTGATAAACAGGCCCTTCTGGAGCAATTAATTCCATTATTTCAGCTCTACCTCCATAAGCTCCTACTGGTAATCCACCCCCTATAATTTTTCCAAGGCAGGTTAAATCAGGCTTTATACCAAATTTTTCTTGAGCCCCACCTAACCCTAATCTAAAACCAGTTATAACTTCATCAAAAATTAAAAGCGCACCATATTTTTGTGTAATTTCTCTAACAAAAGATAGAAACCCCTCTTTAGGTGGCACAACTCCCATGTTAGCGGGTACTGGTTCCAAAATGACACAGGCAATTTCATTTCCATACTTTTCAAATACATCTTTTAGAGCGCCTTCGTCATTAAAGGCTATACTTATGGTATGGGCAGTTAATTCTTCAGGAACACCAGGACTTGATGGTATTCCAAAAGTTGCAAGTCCTGATCCAGCTTTAACTAAAAGGGAGTCTGAATGTCCATGATAACATCCATCAAACTTTACAATTTTTTTACGGCCTGTATAGGCTCTCGCAAGTCTAAGAGCACTCATAGTTGCTTCAGTTCCAGAGTTAACAAGTCTCACTTTTTCAAGAGAGGGAATACAATTGCAAAGAAGTTCAGCCATTTCTACTTCTAACCAGGTAGGGGCACCAAAAGATGTACCTCTTTTACTTGCAAAATAAATTTCTGCAATCACATTGGGGTGAGAATGCCCAAGAATAAGTGGCCCCCAGCTTCCCACATAATCAATATAACGATTCCCATCTGCATCAATAAGGTATGCCCCTTCTCCCCTTTCGAAAAAAATAGGATCAGCTTTTACAGCCTTGCAGGCACGCACAGGACTATTAACTCCCCCAGGGATAACCTTTTTTGCCCTTTCATAGAAGTAACGAGAACGAATTGTCTCCATTTTTACCCCCCTCTTAAAGCTAAATATTCTAAAAAGGCTAATTTTTCAAATATAAGAACTAAATTTACTGCCTCTTCCAAGGTTTTTCCCCAGGATACTACTCCATGTTTAGTTAGAATAACTAATCTATTATTTCTACAAAGATTTGAGGCAAATTCCCAAAGACTTTTGCTTCCAGGTGGAAAATAGGGGAGAAGGGCAAAATCTTTGATTAAATGTGCCTCTGGATGATAAAATTCTTTGAACTTAAATCCCAATCTCTCAAGGGTTAATACATAGGGCGGATGACAATGCACAATGGCTTTAGCTTCTTGACATTTTTGATAAATCTTGTGATGCAGTCCCCATTCCGATGAAGGATTACCCAAAAGAATCTCTCCTGAAAGTTTAACATAGGAAATATCCTTTTTCTTTAGGGTTTCTTTGATTTTTCCAGAGGGAGTAATAAAATAGCCATCCCCTATTTTAGTGGAGAGATTACCCTCAGAACCAGAAATTAACCCTTTTTCAGCTAAGTACTTTGTCCAAAAGATTAATTCTTCTCTAAGGTCTTTCATACATTAATTTTTTTAATAAGTTCCCGATTCTCTAAGGCCCAGTCTACAGTTCTTTTTAAACCCTCTTCTAAGGGTATTTGAGGTTCCCAGGAAAGAAGTCTTTTTGCCTTTTCAATATCTGCCCAAGTTATTTTAACATCTGCTTTATGAAAGGGAAGATAATTTTTTTTAGCCTTTTTTTGAAGAAGTCTTTCTAAAATATCTATAATTTGGTTAATTGAGACAGGATTTTTTCCTCCTCCAAGGTTGATGATTTCAAAGCCTAAGGGTTTGAGAGCTAAAAGGGTTCCACGGGCGATGTCATCAATATAGGTAAAGTCCCGTGCCTGTGAACCATCCCCATAAATTTCAATAGGTTTCTCTTCTATGATCCATTTAATAAATCTAAAAATGCTCATATCTGGCCTTCCTGCTGGTCCATAAACAGTAAAATATCTTAAAACTGAAATATCAAGGCCATAAAGATAATGATAAGTATAAGCTAAGAGTTCAGCAGATTTTTTAGTAGCTGCATAAGGAGAAATTAGAGTATCTACTTTAAGTTCTTCATGATAAGGGGGATTTTGTCCTGCATAAACTGAAGAGGTTGAGGCAAGCACTAATTTTTTAATGCCAAAATCCTTCATAAGGAATAGTATATTTAAGGTAGCTGTAATATTGCTTTCTACATAGACCCATGGATTGGTTAAGCTTTGCCTCACCCCTGCCCTTGCTGCAAGGTGAATCACCGCCCTTATGGGATAAATTTCAAAAAGAAGTTTTAGAGCAGAAAAGTTAGATAGGTCAACTTGATGAAATTTAAAGTTTTCATACTTTTTAAGCTCATTTAATCTCCATTCTTTGAGAAGAGGATCATAGGCTGAATTGAGATTATCAACTCCCAAAACAATATTTCCTTCCTTTAAGAGAAACTCACAGACCTTCCATCCTATAAAGCCTGCAGCACCAGTAACTAAATAGTATTCCCTCATGCTATACTCTCCTTAATATTTTAGTGTTTTCTTTAAATATTCGCATAACTTGAAACTAAGAAGCGCTTCTTCTTCCATGGCCTGTTGTATTTCTATTAAATTTTTTTCACCCAAATATTGAGAGAGGGAGGTGCAGAAAAAATTTCTACAAAAGAGAGGCACAAGTTTTAGTGTACATCCCTTTTTTCCTAAAAAAAGGCAAAATTCAGGAGAGTTTTGAGGAAAAAGAAAAGATTCATTATTTTGAGAAAAGAGACAAAGATTTATTAAAAATTCCTCAGGGCTCAATTTCCACTCTAAGCCTTTTCCACAACATATAATGCCACAATCTGCACAGGTCTTACAAAAGGAAAAAGATCCCTTTTCTCTAAAAAATTTATTGCTCTTTTCTATGGCTAAAGAAAGCTCCTTAAGGGTTTTTTTAAAAAAAGCGTCTTCTAAAAAAATTTCTACCATAGGTTCCAGCTTTTCTTTTAACTTTGTAAAAAATATTAAACTATCCTGCATAAAAAGGTTTAATCCATTTTATATATCACCGCACCAGTTAAAATTTTTGGATAAAAAAAAGTTGCCTTATGAGGCATGGTTTTTCCCTTAAGGGCGATTTTTTTAAGCAACTTTGTAGGACTTCTGGGAAATAAAATGGCAAATCCAGATTTTTTAGCTTTATCTATGGCCTCTTTTTCACTGCCAAAAAATTCCACTTCTCCTGCCTCTTTTAAATCTTTTTCCTTTATCTTTAATACTTCTTCTATAATTCTCAAAAAGTGAAATAAAGGAAGTTCTAAAAAATCTGCATCCCTCTCAGATTTAAGAAAAGCCTCTTTAAAACTAAAGATCTTAATTTTCTCTTTTTTAAAGAGAAAAAAGTTAGAAAAGGTTTGATCATATTGTTTTTTTTCTAAATACCATTGGGAAAGAGGTATTTCCTTTATTAAGTCACAATAGGTTTCTAAATTTGATATTAAAGGTGAATAGTATTTTTCATTATAGACGCGGTGAGTAGGAAGCATGAGAAGGCCCTTTTCTTCAAAGGGACAGATGTACATGGAAATATAATGGTATTTGTTTGTGGAATTATGGCATTGTTTCTCTTTTAAGGACTTAAATTTTAAAGCAGTGGTATAACGGTGATGGCCATCTGCAATAAAAAATTTTTTATCTGATAAATAGTTTAGTACTTTCTGAATAAAATTAAGATCTTGAATTTTGGCTAACCTGTGTATTTCTTGATTAAAGGTAACCTCGAAATAAAAGTTTAGATTTTCAGGAAGGTCTTTAAAGGTTTCTAAGTTTGGATCCTCATAGAGGGAAAAGATTTGACTAAATTGGCAATGAGTGGCCTTAAATAAATTTAATCTGTCTTCAGTTATTTTTGAGTAAACTTTTTCGTGTGGAAGAATGATTCCCTCCTCAAAAGGATAAAGCC
This sequence comes from Caldimicrobium sp., assembly GCA_046295835.1. Classification (GTDB taxonomy): domain Bacteria; phylum Desulfobacterota; class Thermodesulfobacteria; order Thermodesulfobacteriales; family Thermodesulfobacteriaceae; genus Caldimicrobium. Next base: position 12,738 of record JBKBMM010000002.1, on the reverse strand, counting down.
TCGTTAATAAAATATAGCCTCTTCTCAAATGAATTTTCTCTTCAAAGGGAAATTCAATTTCATAATAATAGAGAGTTGGCAGACTATTTTTTACTAAGATTTTCTGGTGAATAAAGTTTTGTAAGATCAACTGAGCTTTTTCAGGACTTTCTGGAAGCTCAAGGTGAAAAATATTATAGGGACTCTTTTGTTTAAAATACCTTATTTCTTCCTCTGAGACTATATCATATGGTGGGGCAAAGACCTCCTCAAATCTTACTTTTTCCGGATTATATAACCAGCCACAAAAGGGGTGACATTCAGGCATTATTCCTCTTTATTTTTCATTATTTTGGTTAATGGCAAGTTTTGATTTTTTGCCATTCTAAGTTTAAACAAAAAAAACTGATTTTGCAAGTAAAGAAACCTCTATAAAAGTTGTAAAAATCTAAAATTAAGATATCTTAAAGGGGAAACAAATAAGAACATAAAAATCAAAAAGGAAAGGAGAAGTTTATGAGATTAGAGGTTGAAGAGAGAAGTGCTGTGGAAAAAGTTTTAAAAATTGAAGTTCCCACTGAGATGGTGAATGAAGTCTTAGAAGAAGCAGTGCGCGATGTAAGAAAAAAGGCTAAGATAAAGGGATTTAGAGAGGGGAAAGCGCCTCTGTATCTCATTAAAAAACTTTTTAAGGAAGAAATAGAAGAGAGAAGTATAGAGAGACTTATAGAAAGGACCTTACCTGATGCCCTTAAAGAAAAAAATTTTGAACCTCTTCTTCGGCCAAGAGTCGAGAGTATAGAGGGGATTTCAGAAGGAGCACCTTTTAAATATAGTGTGCTTGTAGAATTAAGGCCTGAGTTTGATTTGAAAAAAGAAGACTATATAGGTCTTGAAATAGAAAGAGAAAAAGATGAGGTTTCTGAGGAAGAAATTGATAAAATGATAGAGGAAATTAGATATTCCTTCTCACCCTTAAAAAAAGTAGAGGAGCCTATAGAGGAGAGATCTGCTGCAGTAATAGCTTTTGAAGCCTTTGACGGAGATAATCCAATTCCTGGTCATTCTGCAGAGGCTTTATTTGTTGATGTGGGGACTGGTGAATTTAATGAAGTTGTGGAGAAGGCTCTAATTGGTAAAAAAGTGGGTGATAAATTTGTTGTAGAGGTTGAATATCCAGAGGATTCACTAAATCCCCTGCTTGCTGGTAAAAAGGTTCGTTATGAGGTAGAAGTTAAAGAAGTTTATAAAAGAGAGCTCCAAGAACTCACAGAGGAATTTATTAAAGGACTTAATTTAGGAGTGGATTCTGTAGAGAAACTGAGAGAGCTTATAAAAAACAGGTTGCTTCAAGATAAAAGTAGAAAAAATGAGGCAGACTATAGAGAAAGGCTACTCGAAAAGATTTTAGAAAAAGTTGATTTTGCTGTTCCTCAAAGATATATAGAGATTAAATTTTATCAACTTTTAGAGGAATTAAGAGATGCTCTTGCAAGAGAAGGTTTAAGTTTTGAGAAGATGAACCTATCTCCTGAAAAGCTTAGAGAGAGACTTTATCCTCAGGCAGAAAAGATTGCAAAACAAGAAATTTTGTTAGAAAAGATAGCAAAACTTGAGGGAATTGAGATCTCCGAAGAGGAAATAAACAAGAATATTGAAACTATTAGTAAAGGACTTAATATTTCTAAAGAGGAGGCTTCACGAATAGTCTATTATAATATAGCACCGAAATTATTAGCAGAGAGGGTAATGAAATTTTTAGTAGACAATTCTAAACCAATTATTAAGGAGAACCTATGAGTTATTATGTGCCCATTGTAATAGAACAGACTGGTAGAACGGAAAGGGCTTATGATATTTATTCCCGTCTTCTTAGAGAGCGAATTATTTTTATTGGGACTGAAATAGATGAGAGGGTAGCCAATTTAGTAGTAGCTCAACTTTTGTATCTTGAGGCTGAAGATCCTGATAAGGATATTATGATTTATATTAATTCACCAGGGGGATTAGTTACTGCAGGTCTTGCTATATATGATACTATGCAATACATTAAACCTGATGTTTGTACAATATGTATTGGTCAAGCTGCAAGTATGGCAGCTGTATTATTGGCAGCGGGAACAAAGGGTAAGAGATATGCCTTAAAACATTCTCGTATTATGCTGCATCAACCTATAGGTGCTTTTCAGGGACAGGCAACGGATGTAGAGATTCAAGCTAAGGAGATCTTGAGGATGAGGGAGATTTTAAATAAAATTCTTGCCTTTCATACAGGGCAAGAGGTAGAAAAGATTAGACAAGATACGGAAAGAGATTTTTATATGTCAGGAGAAGAGGCTTTAGCCTACGGAATTATCGATAAAATTTTAATTAAAAGAGAATAAAAGGAAGGGATGAGAGATGAAGAAAGATGAACCAAGGTGTTCCTTTTGTGGGAAAAGCCAAAGTGAAGTAGTAAAACTCATAGCAGGTGCCTCTGCTTATATTTGTAATGATTGCGTTGAACTCTGTAATGAGATATTAGAGGAAGAGTTTGAAAGAGCAAACGAGTCAGGGAAAGAGACTTCACTTCCAAAGCCCTCTGAAATTAAGGCATATTTAGATCAATTTGTCATTGGTCAAGAGAGGGCAAAAAAAATCCTTTCTGTAGCAGTTTATAATCACTACAAAAGAATTGAAAAAGAAAAGGGTAGTAAAAAGAAGAAAGATGAAGTAGAGATTCAGAAGTCTAATATTTTACTTATTGGACCAACGGGCTGTGGGAAAACCCTTTTAGCCCAAACTTTGGCTAAATTTTTGCAAGTCCCATTCACGATAGCCGATGCGACGCCCCTTACTGAAGCAGGGTATGTAGGAGAAGATGTAGAAAATATTTTGTTATATCTTTTGCAGGCTGCAAACTATGATATTGAGCTTGCTCAAAAAGGGATAGTTTATATTGATGAGATAGATAAGATTGCGAGAAAAAGCGATAGTCCTTCAATTACGCGTGATGTATCTGGAGAAGGGGTCCAACAAGCCCTTTTGAAAATTTTAGAGGGAACCATTGCAAATATTCCACCAAAAGGTGGAAGGAAACATCCTCAACAGGAATATATACGTTTGGATACAACTAATATCTTATTCATCTGTGGGGGGGCCTTTGTAGGTTTAGAGGAAATCATTAAAAGGCGCCTTGGCAAGGGTTCTATTGGTTTTAGTGCAGAAATAAAGAAGACACAAGATTTAACTCTTGGAGAAGTGCTTACCTATGTGCAGCCTGAGGATCTGATTAAATTTGGATTTATACCAGAGTTTGTGGGAAGGCTACCTGTGGTAGCAACCTTAGAAGAACTCAGTATTGATGATTTGGTAAAAATTTTGGTTGAGCCCAAAAATTCGTTAGTCAAGCAATATCAAAAATTAATGGAAATGGAAGGGGTGGAGTTAAAGTTTACGGATGAGGCTTTAAGAACTATTGCTGAAGAGGCTTATAGAAGAAAAACAGGGGCAAGAGGATTACGCTCTATTATAGAAGAAGTAATGATAGATGTAATGTATGAGATCCCCTCCTTAAGTAATGTGAAAGAGTGTGTGATAACTAAGGAGGTTGTCTTGAAAAAAGAAAGACCAATCTTAATTTTTAATAGTAAAAAGAAAGCTAAGGAGGGGTAAATCCAAAGATGAGTGAACCTTTTAATATGAAGGAGGAGCTATTAAAAGTTCCTTTATTACCACTTAGAGAAATTGTCATTTTTCCAAATACAGCAGTTCCCCTATTTATAGGGAGAGCAAAGAGTATTCTTGCTTTAGAAGCTGCATATAGGGAAAATAAATTAATCTTTCTCTCTGCACAAAAAGATCCTAAATTAGATACTCCTACTGAGGAGGATATATATAAGGTAGGCACCCTTTGTAAAATTGTTCAGTATCTTAGTCTTCCTGATGGATCACTTAAAATTTTGGTAGAGGGTTTAAAGAGAGGAAGAATTGTCAGATTTTTACCCAATCCAGATTATTTCTTAGTTGAAGCAGAAATTAAGAAAGAGGTTATAGAATCAGATACAGAAAGTTTAGCTTTAGTTAAACTTTGTAAAGAATCCTTTGAAGAGTATGCACAATACAATAAGAAGATCAATCCTGAAACCCTTTCTTCCCTACTCAAGATAGAAGACCCAGCAGAATTTTCAGACAGAATGGCAGCTCTTTTACCTTTAACGCTTGAGCAAAAGCAAAAATTATTGGAGATGATAAATGTCAAGAAAAGACTTGAGTTTATTCTTCAATATTTAAGAGGAGAAATTGAGATCATCAAAACTGAGGCTCGAATTCGTGAGCGGGTTAAAAAGCAAATGGAGAAACATCAGAGAGATTATTATCTTCAAGAACAGATGAAGGCTATTCAGAAAGAACTTGGGGAGAGGGAGGATGGGCGAAGTGAACTCAGTGAGTTAGAAAAGAGAATAAAGAAAAAGAAACTACCTAAGCATGTAGCTCAAGTGGTTTGGAAAGAGTTTAAAAAACTTAGTTTAATGTCTCCCATGTCAGCTGAGGCAACGGTTGTTAGAAACTATATAGATTGGATCATAAGTTTACCCTGGTATGAAAAAACAAAAGATGTAATTGATTTAGCCAAAACAGAAGAAATTCTTAACCAAGGACATTATGGATTAGAGAAACCTAAACAGAGAATTATTGAGCATTTAGCAGTCCAAAAGTTAGTGGATAAAATTAAGGGACCAATTCTATGTTTTGTTGGACCACCTGGAGTAGGAAAAACTTCCTTAGCAAGATCCATAGCTAAGGCATTGGGAAGAAATTTTGTAAGAATTAGTCTTGGCGGAGTAAGAGATGAGGCTGAAATTCGAGGGCACAGAAGAACTTATGTAGGGGCTTTGCCTGGAAAAATTATCCAAGGAATGAAAAAGGCAGGCACTATAAATCCAGTTTTTTGTTTAGACGAGATTGATAAGCTTGGCACTGATTTCAGAGGGGATCCAGCAGCAGCTTTACTTGAAGTGCTTGATCCTGAGCAGAACCATTCCTTTCAAGACCATTATTTAGAGGTGGAATACGATCTTTCACAAGTGCTTTTTATTACTACTGCCAATACTCTTTATACGATTCCAGCACCCCTCTTGGATAGAATGGAAGTGATTGAATTGCCAGGATACACCGAAGAGGAAAAGCTTGAAATAGCAAAGAATTATCTTCTTCCAAGGCAACTTGAAGCCCATGGTTTAAAGCCTGAATGGGTACAAATAAGTGATAAAATTTTATTGGAAATAATAAGAAAATATACCCGAGAAGCAGGAGTAAGAAATTTAGAGAGAGAGATAGCCACTATATGTAGAAAAATTGCCAAAGAGGTAGCAAAGGATCCTCAAGCCTTTAGGCCTTTTAAAATTAACATGCCTTTGTTAACCAAATTTTTAGGTGTACCTCGGTATCGTTATGGAGTAGCAGAGGAAACGCCACAAGTTGGTATTGCTACAGGTCTTGCCTGGACAGAAAGTGGAGGGGCTTTACTCCAAATCGAAGCCGTTATTATGCCTGGTACAGGGAATCTTAAAATTACTGGAAAACTTGGAGAAGTAATGCAGGAGTCTGTTCAAGCAGCTATGAGTTATGTTAGATCCAGGGCTCTACAACTTGATTTGCCTTTAGATTTTTACAAAAAAATAGATATTCATGTTCATGTTCCTGAGGGCGCAATTCCAAAGGATGGTCCAAGCGCTGGTATAACTATAGCTACAGCTATTGTCTCTGCTCTTATGAAGATTCCAGTTAAAAATACTGTAGCCATGACAGGAGAAATCACCTTAAGGGGAAGAGTGCTACCTATTGGAGGCCTAAAAGAAAAACTTCTTGCAGCCGTTAGAGGTGGAATTCAAACAGTTATTATCCCCAAGGAAAATGAAAAGGATCTTAAGGAAATTAATCCCAAAGTTCTTAAAGGCCTTAAAATAGTCATGGTAGATAATATGGATGAGGTTTTAAAGGTAGCTTTACTCATTGATAATCCAGAAGAACTTTTCAAAGAAAGACCCTATCTCGATGTCTGGGAATTGGTAAGTTTTCAAGAAAAAATGGAAAAAAAGAACTATCAAATAGAGCACTAAATTTCACCAGAGGTCTCCTTAAAAATTTTTTATTAACTTTCGAGGGGATCCCCTCCCCTTTTTACTATTTATAGATTTCATTTATAAATTCCATTATGATTTTTTATTTGACTTCAAATAAAAATTGAGTATAAAAGTAAATAACTTTTTATTAATTAAATGAATTTGGTAGAAGCGTAAAAAAGTTGTAAAAAACATAAGGAGGTGTTACTATGAGTGGGTGTAATAGGTTTTGTTTATGGTTTCTTATGCTCTTTTTGTTAGTGCCTTTAACTTTGATGGGTGCCAAAGTTAAGGAGAAAGGAGTTAAGGAAGTTGCCAGTCCATCAACACCGATGCAAATCAAGAAAGCAAAGACTGTGGATGAATTAATTGCCATGTATGATTCTTCTGAGTGCATGGGTTGCCATGCTGATATTGCTGAGCAATGGGAAAAGAGTTTACATGCAAGGTCAATATATGGCACAGGTAGAACCATAGCCACCATAGTTACTACTTATAAGGTAGGTTTAAAGAATTTTCCTCATGCAGGAGTTAAAGATGTTAAAGATATCAAAGTGCAGCACCTGATGATTTGCGCCAAATGTCATCTTCCTCAATTAGCTGATGCAGAAGATAGCGTAGCCCAAGAGATAGTAAAGCTTGGCATTGACTATATGGAGGGAGATGAAAAGACCTCTGCTAAGGCAAAGGAAAAACTTGAAAAATTAAATATTAATTGTCTCATTTGCCATCAGAGAAATGCTATCATTCATAAATGGGTTGATGGTTATCCTAAAAAAGATGAGGTTTATGGAAGCAAAAATATAGAGCATCCTTATGGAAAGATGCCTAAGGTGAGAGCTGTTGATACTATGAGAGAATCAATCTTTTGTGGGCAGTGTCATGGTTTAGGGCCAAATTTTGAATTAGATGAGCCATCACAGTGTGCTACACTTTATGGATATTATCTTTGGAGCTATGCAGCAAAAGGAGGTGCCAAGAGTTGTCAAGATTGTCATATGAGAGAAAGTGGACTTGGGCACAATATTCAGGCATATAGAGATAAAAAGATGCAAGAAATGGCTGTAGATTTTCATACTTATGCTAGACCAATTTATTGGAGAGATGGAGCAGTAATTAAGCCTATGATTTATGCTCAAGTAGAAATTAGAAATAAAGCTGGACATGCTATACCTGATGGTTGACCTACTCCTAACAGGCTGGTCCTGGAAGTGACCGCCAAAACCACTGACGGTAAGGTAGTTTATCAGGATAGTAAAATTTATATGCCTGTTCCACAGCAATTAGGAAGACTTGATAGAATGGGAAGAGGACCTTATGATAAATCTGGTATTTTGGTAGATTGGGCGCTACATCCACTTGAGGAGAAAAAAGAAGAATATAGAATTTTACTTCCCGCAAAAGATGGCAAACCTGAACAATATGAATACATAGTGGAATTTGAATTGTGGTATTTCCCCTTTGGTAAGAAAGATGAATATGCACAACTTTGGAGAAAGGAGTCAAAAAGGGTTACTTTTACTAAAAAGGAACCTTACTAATAGGTTTTAATTGAGAAAAAAGACAGGCTTCTTCTAATAGAGGGGCCTGTCTTTTACTTTTATTGGTTCATAATACTTAAGAATTCTTCATTAGATTTTGTATCTTTCATTTTATCCAAAAGAAATTCCATGCATTCCACGGGGCTTAGAGGAGCAAGAACCTTTCTTAAAAGCCAGACTTTATGAAGTATCTCGGGAGGTAATAACAACTCTTCTTTTCTTGTTCCACTTGAATGAATGTCAATAGCAGGCCAAATGCGTCTGTCTGCTAATCTCCTATCGAGAACTATTTCCATATTACCTGTACCTTTAAATTCTTCGAAGATAACTTCATCCATTCTAGAACCAGTGTCTATGAGACAAGTGGCAATTATAGTAAGGCTTCCTCCTTCTTCAATATTTCTTGCTGCCCCAAAAAAGCGTTTGGGTTTATGAAGTGCATTAGCATCAATGCCTCCAGAGAGTAGTTTCCCACTACTGGGAACTACTAAATTATAAGCTCTGGTTAGTCTTGTAAGACTATCAAGAAGGATAACTACATCGTATTTACATTCTACTAATCTTTTAGCTTTTTCAGCTACAATTTCAGCTACTTGAGTATGCTTTTGGGGTGGTTCATCAAAGGTAGAGCTTATGATTTCAGCTTTTGGCACAGTTCTTTGCATTTCAGTAACCTCTTCGGGGCGCTCATCAATGAGGAGAATAATAAGATAAACATTGGGGAAATTTTTAACTATTCCATTAGCAATATTTTGAAGAAGAACAGTTTTTCCTGTCCTTGGCGGTGCTACTATAAGACCTCTCTGCCCTTTTCCTATAGGTATAAAGAGATCAATAATTCTCGTAGAAAAATTTTCAGGATCTGTTTCTAATCTTAGCCATTTATTGGGGTGAATCGGAGTAAGATGATCAAAGGGGGTTCGCGTGCGAACTACTTCTACCGGTAAAAAATTTACTTTTTCTATTTTGGCTAAGGCAAAATATTTTTCTCCTTCTTTAGGTTGCCTAATGGTTCCATAAATAGTATCCCCTGTTTTTAAACCAAATTTTCTTATCTGAGGAGGAGAAACATAGATGTCTTCAGAACTGGGAAGATAGTTATAATCTTTAAAGCGCAGAAAACCAAATCCTTCAGGAAGAACCTCTAATAATCCCTCAACAATAATTTCATATTCCCTCTGTAAAAGGGCATAAATAATTTGATAAATTACCTCTGTTTTTTTGTAATAGGCGTAAATATTCTCAATTCCTAAAGCCTCCCCTAATTGATAAAGTTCTGTAAGAGAAAATTCTCGAAGTTTTGTGAGAGAAATTTGTTGTGCACTTTCCAAAAATGAGTTTGTTAAAGCCTTTTCTTCCATAACTAACACCTCAATTATTTAATTAATGATATAAAAAGGAATTCTTTCAAGAATAGTCCTTTGATGGAGCCTTATATAAGCGCAGGGTTAAGCTCCCCGGGCAGGACTCGAACCTGCAGCCTATGGGTTAACAGCCCACCGCTCTGCCTATTGAGCTACCGGGGAATAACTAATAATTAATTTAATATGTTTTCTCTCTTTGTCAAGAGATCAAATTTCCTTTATAATATCCCGAGCTTTAAAAAGAAAGACCTTTTATTAGCCTTCTGGAGGTGCCTCATACTTTTTGCACAATGCCCTACTTATCGGTCTTTCAAAGAAAAGATAAAGCCCTGGGTGAAGGGTTAGGTGAAAAAATCTTAATCTGTGTAATAATTAGATTATGTATCTATTCTTAATTTTAAAGGTTCCTAAGGAGAGAGCCGAATCCATAGAAGAAGAAATTTATCTATATGAAAAATTAAGTTGGGAGACTGAAGAAAAAGAAGAAGAAGTTTTATTTAAGTTTTATATCCCCATCTCCCTTAACGATCAAGATAAAGAAAAACTCTTTTTTGTAGAAGCACTTGCCTCAAAATTTGATGATATCCATTTGGAATATGCCTTAACTAAAAGGGAGAATTGGGAAGTTATTTGGAAATATCACTTTAAACCTTTAGAAATAGGTAAAAAGTTAATCATTCTTCCATCTTGGGAAGAGGAGCTAAGAGTTACAGAGAGGATACCAATTTATATAGATCCAGGGCAAGCCTTTGGAACTGGCCATCATCCCACAACCCAGCTTATGTTAGAAAATATAGAATATTTTTTGGAGGAGCTGTGCCAAAAATTTGAAGATCCCTATATTCTCGACATGGGATGCGGTACAGGAATTTTATCAATTGCCTGTGCAAAACTTTGCCCAAAAGCTATAATTTATGCAGTAGATATTGATGAGTTAGCCCTTGAAGCAGCAAAGAAAAATATAACCCTTAATCAAATTGCCTCACCCCTTTATATATTAAGAGAATTGCCGAAGGAGGAGAACTTAAAATTTAACTTAATTTTAGCAAATATCGGTACAAAGGAACTTAAAAATTTAGCTCCAACCTTTAAAAAACTAAGCAGGCCCAAAGAAACACTTCTTTTACTCTCGGGTATCCTAAAGGAAGACCTCATGGAAATAGTAAAATTCTATAGAAATTTTTCTTTTAGACCCATTAAATCACAATATCTGAGAGAATGGGCTTTAATTGCCTTTAAGGTAATGTAAAAATTTTTGAAAATTTTCTCTTGACAAACCTTAAATCTTTGTCAAAATATAGTAGTATTATAAAAGATAATACTACAAGATATTGTGTAGGGGGTAGGGAATGGAGCCATTAGTTAGGAAAAGAGACGGGAGGTTAGTACCTTTTAGTCGTTTTAGGATAGTTAATGCGGTACATAAGGCTATGAAGGCTGTTGGAATGGGAAGCAAAGAGGATGCAGAAAAGATTGCTGATGCTGTTTCGGTTCAATTGTATAGAAACTATTTTAAAAAAGGTGATATTCCCCATGTGGAAACTATTCAAGATATTATTGAAAAGACCTTAATGGAAAGAGGGTATCCTGAGGTTGCCAAGGCTTATATTCTTTATCGTGAAAAGAGAAGGCAGGCAAGGGAGATAGGAAAGGCATTAGTTGATGGCATTAACCTAATTGAGGATTATTTAGGGCAGGAGGATTGGAGGGTTAGAGAAAATTCTAATATGAATTATAGTCTCCAAGGGCTTAATTTCCATGTAAGTTCTTCTATTGTTGCGCGCTATTGGTTAGAAAAGCTCTATCCAGAGGAGGTAGCTAAAGCTCATATGGAAGGAGATTTTCATATACATGATTTAGGTGTATTAGGTCCTTATTGTGTAGGATGGGACTTATATGATTTGCTTTTGCGTGGTTTTGGAGGGGTTTCTGGAAAGGTTGAGAGTGCGCCACCTAAGCATTTTAGATCAGCCCTTGGGCAGATTGTAAATTTCTTTTATACCCTTCAAGGTGAAAGTGCAGGGGCTCAAGCTTTTTCTAATTTTGATACCATGCTTGCCCCTTTTATTAGATATGATAATTTAACCTATCCTGAAGTTAAACAATGTATGCAAGAATTTCTTTTTAATCTAAATGTTCCCACCAGGGTTGGATTTCAAACACCTTTTACTAATCTCACCTTTGATTTGAAACCTTCTAAGGTTTATGAAAACACAAATGTCATTATAGGTGGAAAGCCACAATCTGAAGTTTATGGAGAGTTTCACAGAGAAATGTCTATGATTAATAAGGCCTTTTGTGAACTTATGATGGAAGGAGACGCAAAGGGTCGAATTTTTACTTTTCCCATTCCAACTTACAATATAACCAAAGATTTCGATTGGGATAATCCTGAGTATGAACCTTTGTGGGAAATGACAAGAAAATATGGAATTCCCTATTTTGCAAATTTTGTAAATTCTGATATGGATCCTGACGATGCAAGAAGTATGTGTTGTAGACTTAGATTAGATCAAAGGGAACTAAGAAAAAGAGGTGGAGGACTTTTTGGAGCAAATCCTCTTACTGGATCCATAGGCGTTGTCACTATTAATCTTCCAAGAATCGGATTCCTCTCAACTTGTGAAGAAGAGTTCTTTGAAAGATTAGAAAGGCTTATGGAACTTGCTAAGACTTCTCTTGAGATTAAAAGAAAGGTTATAGAAGATTTTACAGAAAAGGGACTCTATCCCTATTCTAAGGTCTATTTAGAGGGAATAAAAGAGGCTAGAGGCCAATATTGGGCTAATCATTTTTCTACTATTGGAATAGTAGGAATGAATGAAGCTTGTCTTAATTTCCTTGGAGAACCTATTTATACTAAGGCAGGAAAAGAATTTGCGATTAAGGTGCTTAACTTTATGCGAGAGAAAATTTCTGAATTTCAAGAAACTACAGGCAATCTTTATAATTTAGAGGCAACTCCTGCAGAGGGTACAAGCTATAGACTGGCTAAAATTGATAAGAAAAAATTTCCAAGAATAAAAACCCAAGGTACTCCTGAAGTTCCTTATTACACCAATTCTTGCCATTTACCTGTTTATTATACCGATGATATCTTTGAAATCTTAGCGCATCAAGATGATTTGCAGATTTTATTTACTGGAGGCACAGTAGTACATCTCTTTGTAGGAGAAGAGATTACAGATAGAAGAGTGGTAAAGGAATTAGTAAAAGCTATAGTTTCACGCTTTAGACTTCCCTATTTCTCTATTACTCCTACCTTTTCAATTTGTCCAGTGCATGGATATCTCCCAGGGAAACATGAGTTTTGTCCACTACCGCATAAAGAAGAAGAGCTTAATAAATTTGGGGTAGAAGTGGAGGCCTCTTTGACTATATTTAGCCAGTATGCTCAAGGTGCAATCAAGCTTTTAGATTAAAAAAACAAGGGGGTGAGAGGGATGGAAAAGAGATGTAAAATTAAGGCAATTCCTTGCGAGGTTTATTCCAGAGTGGTAGGTTATTTTAGACCTGTGAACTGTTGGAATCCCGGGAAGCAGAAAGAGTTTGCAGAAAGGAAGACAGTGAGGTTAGAGAGCGGCTTTAAAGTTGGCTGTGGATGTGGCTCATAGAAGTAAAAAGAAGAAGATAGGCAGAGGGGTTTGTGATTTTTGTGGAAAATCTGCGCCCCTCTGCTATGTTTGTAGTAAGTGCAGTTTTACTATCTGTCAGAGTTGTCTTTTTGAAAATCCTAAAAAATTTTTATGT
>JBKBMM010000001.1:0-26281 GCA_046295835.1 Caldimicrobium sp. | reverse complement strand
CCTTTCCCCTTTAGATGAAGTAACTCTTAGAGTAACCAAGGAAATTGTTATTAAATTTATTGAAATGGGAAGATGTTCTCCAGCAACCTTTGAAGAAGTTTTTACCTTAGTCCATTCTGTTATAAAAAAGACCCTTCAAAAATAGGCAAAGATGAAAATCTTAGCTATTCACGGAAGTCCACGAAAGGGTGGCAATTCTGAAATTCTTTTAGATGCCTTTATAGAGGGAGCTAAAGAGGCTGAAACCAAAATAGAAAAAATTCCTCTTTATGAGCTCAATTTTTCACCCTGTATAGAATGTGGAGAATGTGAACATTTAGGGGAATGCGTTTTAAAAGATGATATGACAAAGCTTTATTCCAAAATATTAGAGGCAAACCTTTTAGTTGTTTCAACACCTATCTTTTTCTATACACATCCATCTATGTTGCAAGCCTTTTTTGAGAGATTTCAAGCCCTCTGGGCTTGTCGATATAGACTTAACCTTTCTCATCCTAATCAAATATCTCCTAAAGGGATTTTACTTGCCCTGGGAGCAACTAAAGGTAAAAAGCTCTTTGAAGCAACGGTTAGAACCTTTAAATTTGTAATGGATGCCCTTTGGGGAAAATATGTAGGAGGGCTTTTTTTTAGAGGAATAGAAAAAAAGGGAGAAATTTTAGAGTATCCGGAGATTTTAGAGAGGGCAAGAAATTTAGGTAGAGAAATAGCTTTAAAAGATGAGGAAGGTTGGTCCTTAGATAGAAGCTCAAGTCCTTAAAAGTGCTTTTTCAAAAAGATGCTTATAAGCCTTTGCTCTTTCTTCAATTGAGATAGCCTTCCAAATATCACTTATTATAGCAACCATATCAGCTCCAAGTTTAATAAGCTCTTCTGCTTTTTCTAAGGTTATTCCTCCAATGGCACACACAGGAATATTTAAAAGCCTCTTTGCTTCTACAATTATTTCCAAGGGTATTATAGGGGCATTTGGTTTAGTAGGAGAAGAATAAAAGCTGCCAAAGGCTACATAACTTGCACCTATTTTTTCTGCAAGAAGTGCTCTTTTTAAATCCCCATAACAGGAAACACCTATAATTTTCCCTGGAAGCTCCCTTAGAGCCAACTCTAATGAGGGATCTTCTTTCCCAATATGTACGCCATCTGCTTGGGTCTCCTTTGCTAACTCAATATAATCATTTATAATAAAAAGGGCACCATACTTTTGACATAGTTTTTTTAATTCTAAGGCAACTTGAAAAAGCTCTTTTAGCGGGGTTTCTTTATCTCTTAATTGCACTATCTTTGCACCACCTCTTAAAGCACTCTCTACCATTTCATAAATTTTACCCTCTTTATAAGGAGTAAGTTTTGAATCAGTAATGACATATAAACCCTTAAGTTTTTCCCTATACACAAGGGGCATATTCTACAAAAGGCAAATTTTTCAGCAAGTGCAGTATTATAATTATAAATCTTTTAAAAAAATTTGGTATTCTCTTCCAAGTAATTATTATAAAATAGCTTAATCGTATCTCTAACTCTTGATAATTTCTTTTATTTGATATATTATTTAAGTCTAAGGTGTATTCTTTATGAAGAAGCTACCCATTGGAATTCAGAGCTTTGAAGAAATAAGGGATAAGAAGGAAAATTATGTATATGTAGATAAAACAAGATTTGCCTATGAGTTAATTATATCTGGCAAGTATTATTTTCTTTCACGTCCTCGTAGGTTTGGGAAAAGCCTTTTTCTCTCAACTTTAAATGCCATCTTTGAGGGTAAAAAAGACCTCTTTAAAGGGCTATATATTTATGATAAATGGAACTGGAGGGAAAAATATCCCGTTATCTATTTAGATTTTTCTGAAGGAGTCTTAAATTCAGAGGTCCTTATTATAAAATACATACATATCCTTCTTGAAGTTAATCAGAGAAAACTTGAGGTAGACTGCAAAGAAAAAGAAGTTCCCTTTATATGCTTTAAAGAATTGATTCTTAAAACATATGAAAAGTATAAGAAGAAAGTTGTAATTTTAGTTGACGAATATGACAAACCTATTCTTGATAATATAGACAATCCTCAAGTAGCTATTTTTGCTAAAGAGGAGTTGAAAAAACTTTATTCAGTTATTAAAGGTGCAGATGAGTATCTCAAATTTGTCTTCCTTACTGGTGTTAGCAAATTTAGTAAAACTTCTCTTTTTAGTGGCTTAAATAATCTCAAGGATATTACCCTTGATCCTAAATATGGAAATATTTGTGGTTATACTCAGCAGGAACTGGAAAGATACTTTGGAGAGCATTTAAAAGATGTTGATTTAGAGAAGGTTAGGGCTTGGTATAATGGTTATAATTTTTTAGGAGATCCTCTCTACAATCCCTTTGATATTCTTCTTTTTTTAGACCATCCACACAAAGCCTTTAAAAGCTACTGGTTTGAAACTGGAACACCTTCTTTTCTTTTAAAGATCATTGAAAAAAACAACTACTTTCTTCCTTCTTTATCAAATTTAGTTACAGAGGAAACTTTGCTTGATACCTTTGATATAGACAACATAAAACCCGAGGTTTTACTCTTTCAGACAGGGTATCTTACCATTGACAAAGTGGAAACAACGCCCTACGAAACCTTAATATATAGATTAAAATTTCCCAATAAAGAAGTAAAAATAGCCTTCAATACCCATTTAATCCATTATCTCTTTGATGATTCCCAAGCCTCTGTTAGGAGAAATGAACTCTACAAAGCGCTTTCAAATGCAGACTTTTCCTTGCTACAAACCTTTATTACTTCTCTTTTTGCAAGTATTCCCTATACTCATTATGTAAAGACAAATCTTGAGAGAAATGAGGGTTTTTATGCTACGGTACTTTATGTTTATATGCAGAGTCTTGGATTTGAGGTAATAGGTGAAGATGTGACAAATAGGGGTAGGGTTGATTTGACAGTTAAGCTCCCTGAGGTAATCTATATAATGGAAATAAAAGTAGGAGAAGGGGATCCATTAGAGCAAATAAAGACAAGGAAGTATTATGAAAAGTACTTATCAGAGGGAAAAGCAATCTATCTTTTGGGATTAAGGTTCGATCCTATGGTAAAGAATTTAGTTGAGTTTAAATGGGAAAGGGTGTAAAGGAGGGGTAGAGATGGCTATAAGTTCTATAGAAGAGGCTCTTGAAGATCTTAAAGCTGGAAAACTTATCATTGTCGTTGATGATGAAGATAGGGAAAATGAAGGTGATCTTATTTTGATGGCAGAAAAGGTAACTCCTGAGGCTATAAATTTTATGGCAAAATATGGAAGAGGGCTTATTTGTTTAGCTATAGCTCAAGAGATAGCTGAAAGGCTTAAGCTTGAGCTACAACCAAGAAGGGGCATAGATCCCTATGGGACTGCCTTTACAGTCTCCATTGATGCCAAAGAGGGTATTACCACGGGAATTTCAGCCTATGACAGAGCATACACTATCAAAAAGGTTATTGAAGACCATAGTAAGCCTGAAGACTTTGTAACTCCTGGGCACATCTTTCCCATAATTGCCAGAAAAGGTGGAGTTTTAGTAAGAGCGGGGCATACTGAGGCTGCTGTTGATTTAGCAAGGCTTTGTGGCATGAAACCTGCAGGTGTAATTTGCGAAATAATGAAAGACGATGGTACCATGGCAAGACTTCCGGATTTAGAAGAATTTGCTGAAAAATGGAACTTAAAAATCATTACCATACGAGATCTTATTGCCTACAGAATAAAAAAGGAAACCTTAGTGAAAAGAGAGGTTGAAACCACTCTTCCTACTCCCTTTGGTACATTTAAACTCATAGCATATAGTAATCAGATAGACTTTGCTACTCATATTGCCTTAGTTATGGGGGAAATTACAGATGAGCCTGTCTTAGTAAGAGTGCACTCTGAGTGTTTAACTGGGGATGTTTTTGGTTCCTTGAGATGTGATTGCGGTCCTCAACTTAAAAAGGCTTTGGAACTTATTGCAAAAGAGGGCAAAGGTGTTTTACTTTATCTTCGCCAAGAGGGAAGGGGTATTGGACTTTTAAATAAATTAAAAGCCTATGCCTTACAAGACCAGGGTTATGATACTGTAGAAGCTAATCTTGCCTTGGGATTTAAACCTGATCTCAGAGATTATGGAATTGGAGCCCAAATCTTAAGAGACTTAGGTGTAAGGCAAATGAGACTTATGACAAATAACCCCAGAAAGATTGTAGGTTTAGAAGGTTATGGGATGAAAGTAGTGGAAAGGGTACCTCTTGAAATCACTCCTCTTAGCGAAAATCTAAAATATTTAAAAACAAAAAAGGAAAAACTGGGACATCTCCTCTCTTGTCTTAAATGAAAGTAGCTATTGTAAGTGATTCTCACGATAGAATTGATCATTTAGAGTGGGCTATTGAGGAGGCCCATAAAAGAGAAGCAAAAAAACTCTTTCATTGTGGAGATCTAATTTCTCCCTTCATGGTCTTAACTTTGGCTAAATTTAAGGGAGAAGTGGACTTGATCTTTGGAAACAATAAAGGTGATATTTTTCTCTTAACCTCTCTCCTAAAGAATTATCCCCAGATTACTCTACATGGTGATGAAGCCTTTTTAGAGGTTTATGGTGCTAAAATTGCCTTAGTGCATTATCCTAAAATAGCAGAAAAATTAGCTAAAAGCCAAGAATTTGATTTTATCTTTTGTGGACACACACATAAATTTAAAATATGGAGAATTGAAGGTACTCTGATTATTAATCCAGGAGAACTAATGGGAAAAGAGGGCCCTCCTTCTTTTGTAGTTTTAGATCTAAAAACCAGAACTTGGGAAAAAATTATCTTTAATAAATAAGATTTCCACTTAGGAGAAAAGAATGAGGATGACAAAATTTTTTCTGCCCACATTAAGAGAAGATCCTTCTGAGGCAGAAACTATAAGTCACAAATATCTTTTAAGAGGTGGTTTTATAAGAAAAGTTGCCTCAGGGATTTATAATTTTTTGCCTCTTGGATTTAGAGTGCTTAAAAAGATTGAGAATATTGTAAGAGCGGAGATGGACAAGACTGGGGCCTTAGAAATTCTTATGCCTATGGTTCAACCAGCAGAACTTTGGAGAGAAACGGGAAGATGGGATGCCTATGGAAAGGAACTCTTACGTTTTAAAGATCGAAAAGACCATGATTTTTGTCTTGGTCCCACCCATGAGGAAATTGTCACAGATATTGTGCGAAAAGAAATAAAATCATATAGAGATCTACCCCTTATTCTTTATCAAATTGCCCCTAAATTTAGAGATGAAATAAGACCAAGATTTGGACTTTTAAGGGCAAGAGAATTCCTTATGAAAGATGCCTATTCCTTTGATGCTGACGAAAAGGGCTTAGATAAAAGTTATCAACTTATGTATGAAGCCTATTGTAAAATCTTTGAAAAGTGCGGTCTTCGTTTTAAGGCTGTTTCTGCTCATACAGGAGCAATTGGAGGAGATATATCCCACGAATTTATGGTGCTTGCAGAAACTGGAGAGGATATAATTGCCTACTGTGAAAATTGTAATTATGCTTCAAATATTGAACTCACCCCTGCTATATCTTCAGAAAAATATCCACAAGAAAAAACAAAACCACTTGAAAAAGTATATACCCCAGGTGTTAGGTCTGCCCAAGATGTAGCTAATTATTTAGGGTTTCCTTTAAAAAAAATTACAAAAACCCTTATTTATATTGTAGAGGAAAAAGAACCTATAGCTGTCCTTCTAAGAGGAGATCATGAGTTAAATGAAGTAAAATTAGAAAAGATTCTTCAAGGAAAAACTCTTCGTATGGCCAAAGAAGAAGAGATTTTAAAACTAACTGGGGCTCATCCTGGCTTTCTTGGTCCTAAAGGACTTCCTATGAAAATCTTTGTAGATAAAGCCTTGGTGAATTTTCCCAATTTTGTAATCGGGGCAAATGAAGATAACTATCACTATCTTAATGCTAATTTAGGAGAAACCTTTGTTGCAGATGTAATTGCTGACTTGAGAAAGGCCTGTCCTGGAGATCTCTGCCCTAACTGTGGTTTCGAACTTAAGTTTATACGAGGTATAGAGGTGGGGCATATATTTAAACTTGGCACAAAGTATAGTGCAGCAATGAAAGCTACTTTTTTAGATAGAGATAATGTAGAAAAGCCTGTAATTATGGGATGTTATGGCATTGGTGTAAGTAGAATCATTGCTGCCACAGTGGAACAAAATCATGATGAAAAGGGAATTATTTTTCCTTTTAATATAGCTCCTTTCCAGATTGCCCTTATCTCTCTAAATCCTAGCATAAATGAAATGGCAGAACATATATATAAACAACTCTCTCAGAAATGGGAAGTTCTATACGATGACCGTGAGGTTAGACCGGGTGTAAAATTTAATGATATGGATTTAATTGGAATTCCTATTCAAGTAATACTTGGAAAAAGGTTTCAAGAAAGTGGGGAACTTGAAATAAAGATCAGAAAAAATGGAGAAAGATTTTTTATAAAACCAGAAGATTTGGAAAGCTCAATTCACACTCTCTCTAATAAACTATGAAACCATTTAAGCTATCTGAGCTATGCAATTTTGTTTCAGGCCATCTTATAGGTGAAGACTTAAAAATTACAGGGATAAATGCCCTACCTCTGGCAAAGGAAACAGAGATTTCTTTTGTTGATTCATTGAAAAGAGTACCTCAGGCTAAAGAGAGCAAAGCCAAAGCACTACTTACTCCTATAGGATTCTCCAAATATCTTTCCGAAAAATCTCTAATAGAGGTTAGAGACCTTCGCTGTGCCTTAGCTAAAATCACCTTTCTATTTAAAGAAAAAATACCTTTTAAACCTGGAATTAGCCCTCTTTCTTACATCTCTCCCTCAGCTCAGATACACCCTAACACTATGATTTATCCCTATGTTTATGTGGGCGAAGGAGTAAAAATTGAAGAAAAGGTGATAATCTATCCCTTTTGTTTTATAGGAGATTTTTGTGAAATTGGTCAAGGTAGTATTCTTTATCCTCATGTGGTACTCTACCCTGGGAGTAAAATTGGTAAAAACTGTATTCTTCATGCAGGGGTAGTAATTGGGGCTGATGGTTTTGGTTATGCCCAGGAGCCCCTAAATGAGGGATTTAAAAACCTAAAAATTTACCATTTTGGAAGAGTAAGAATAGAAGAGGAAGTAGAGATCGGGGCTAATACTACTATTGATAGAGCAACCTTTGGAGAAACCTCTATAAATAGAGGCACAAAAATTGACAATTTAGTTCAAATTGGGCATAATGTGCGCATAGGAAAGGAATGTATTTTAGTTTCTCACACAGCCATTGGTGGAAGTGTGGTCATAGAGGATTATGTTATGTTAGCAGGACAAGTAGGGATTGCTCCTCAAAGTGTTGTAAGAAAAGGAGCTAAGGTTGCAGCTAAATCTGGAGTAGTAGGTGAGGTGCCTGAAGGAGAAGAAGTGGCAGGAATACCAGCTATTAAAGCAAGCCTTTGGAGAAAGGCAGTGGTTATTTTCGCTAAACTACCAGAACTCTATAAAGAGTTTAAAAACTTAATCAAAAAGGGGAAGTCCCAGTCTTCTTAAATGGCTTTCCTTTTCTCTCCAACCTTCTAAAGTCTTTACCCAAAGCTCTAAATAAATTCTTTTCTTGAGTAAAAATTCTAATTCTTCTCTGGCAAGGGTTCCTATCTTTTTAAGCATCCTTCCCTGCTTACCTATAATAATTCCTTTTTGAGAATCTCTTTCTACAAAAATAGTTGCTTGAATGTGAAGCAAATTTTTTTCTGGAATTTCCTCAATTTGATCTACTTTTACTGCTACACAATAGGGAATTTCTTGATGTGTATTTAAAAAAACCTTCTCTCTTATAATTTCAGCAATAAGAAGTTTTAAAGGTAAATCTGTAGTATATCCAGGTTCATAATAAAAAGGACCTTCAGGTAAGATCTTTTCTAATTCACTAATAATCCTATCTAAACCATCTGCCTTTAAAGCTGAAATAGGAATTATAGCAGAAAACTCATAAACCTTTGAAAAATAATCCATTAAAGGTAACAATTCATTTTTGTTTTTCATCAAATCAATTTTATTCATAACTAAAAGTGTAGGTTTGCCAACTTTTTTAATAATTTCTAAAATCTTTTCCTCTTCAGGAACCCTATTAGTTACATCCATAACCCATAAAACCGCATCTACCTCCTCTAAAGCTTGTAAAGCCTGTTTTACTAATAGCTGATTAAAAAGAGAAGAGGGCTCATGAATTCCAGGGGTATCCACAAAAATAATCTGGAGGAGATCCTTAGTATAAATACCCCTAATATTAAAGCGAGTAGTTTGAGGCTTAGGACTTACTATAGAAACCTTTGTTCCAAGAAGATTGTTTAAAAGTGTAGATTTTCCTACATTAGGAAGACCTATAATAGCTACAACGCCAGACTTTGTCTTTTTCTCCATATCACCCTTCCTTTCAGTCTTTTTTTCTTCCAAATAATATATTAATAATACATCTTTTTTTATTTCCAAAGGGCAATTATTAAAACTCCTAAAAACATAACAAGGGCTGCTGAGAAGCGCAGAGGAATTTCCTTCTCTTTAAAAAGGAACCAACCAAAGAGTACGGCAAAAAGAATACTTGTTCTCTTTAAAGCGATCATATAAGCTGTTTCTACAAGGCTCAAGGCAAGCATATGAAAAAAACACATTAAAGCCTGAGTTAATCCCACCCAAAAAAAACCTTTTAGACTCTTTTTTACCACTTCAAAAAGATTAATTCCATAAATTAACTTTAAAACAATGGGGGTGGTTAAAGAAAGCAGAGAAAAATAAAAGCTGGCAAAAAAAAGGGGATCACTTAGCAAAAGCCCTCTTTTTCCTAATACAGAAGTTATCCCATAGATAAAAGCTGTAACTATAATAAAGGCGCTTCCCTTGTCTTCCCAAAGCCCTTTAAAGGGAGCTAAAATTCCCCTCTTCATCTTAGGCAAATAAATAATATACCCCCCAGAAATTATTAAAAGAATTCCCAAAAAGCCCATAGGACTTACTCTTTCGCCCAAAATGAAATAACCAGTAAAGATAATAAAAATAGGTGTAAAGGATAGGAAAGGAAGGGCTCTTGAAAGGGGTGATATCTCCACTGCTTTCATATAAAAAAGAGTAGCTATAATTTCAAGAAAAAGTAAAAGAAACAAATTTTCAAAAAAAGGAAGAGTAAAATAAAGCTTTTTTCCTTCATAAAGATACAAATACAAAAAAACAGGAAAAAGAAAGGGTAAGGCTCCTAATGTTCTTGCAAGGGTCATTTTGACATATCCTTCCTGGGATAAGAATTTTTTATTTAGTGCATCACTGAGAGCAACAAAAAAACCAGCTAAAAGGGAAAAAAGAATCCAACTCATTTGTTCTCTAAATTAAAAGTGAATTTAAAGGACATTTATCACAGTATGTTTTATTTGGCTTACAAAAATTTTTACCACACTCTACAATAAGCGCATGATACTCTTTAAAAAGTTCTATATCTTTGGGGAGAGAATTATGAAAAATTTCCTGAATCTCATCATAACTTGATACTTCTGCAACAATACCATGTCGATTTAATATTCTGTAAGTATAAGCATCAACAACAAAAATAGGCTTTTCAAGAGCATAGAGAAGTATAGAATCTACTGTTTCTTTTCCCAGTCCCTTTATACTTAACAATTTTTCTCTTAGCTCTTCTAAAGGCTCCTCTTGCATCTTTTTTAAATTACCCTGATAGGTATTCATTAAAAAAGCTAAAAAATTTCTAATCCTTTTTGCCTTAAGATTATAAAAACCGCAGGGCTTAATAAGTTGAGCCAGCTCTTCCAAAGAAAGATTATAGAGGGCTTCAGGTGTAAGTAATCCCTTTTCTTTTAAATTTCTAATAGCCTTTTCCACATTCTTCCAATTGGTGTTTTGGGTTAAGATTGCACCAACACAAACTTCAAAAGGAGTTTCCGCAGGCCACCATCCTTGCGGTCCAAAATAGGACCATAATTTCTCATAAATTTCTAAAAGTATCTTATTCTTCATCTACAAATTTTAAGACTTTTGTGCCTGAATAGGTATCATAGACCTTATAGCCTCTTGAAGAAAGTTCATCTCTAATTTTGTCTGCCTCTTCATATTTTCCCTTTTTCTTTGCCTCATCCCGTTTTTTTGCTAATTGAAGGACCTCCTTTTCAGTAACAAGAAAAGGAAATTTGAGAATTTGAAAAATTTGATTAAACTTTTTTAAAGTCATTAAGGTTTTATCTTTATAGCCTGCAGGAAAGCCCTTTTCAGAATATTTATATAAGTCCTTTAAAAAACCTAAAAGTTCAGAGAGGGCAAGAGGTGTATTTAAGTCCTCCTTTAGGGCTGATAAAAAGGCATTTTCAAAGTTTTCCAATTTTTTCCAGAGTTCCATCCTTTCGCTTTCACTATAGAGAGCATCTTGAGCCAAGATGATATATGCCAAATAGGTATCTATTTTTTCTATAACCCTCTTGGCATCTTCTAAGGCTTTAAAGGAAAAATTAAGAGGACTACTATAATGGCTTTGCAGCATATAGAGTCTCAGAACCCTTCCTTCATAGCCCTTTTCTTTAATCTCATTAAGAGTGATACGCCTCTCTGAGGAGAGTTTTTTTCCTTCTAAATAGGTAATTTCAGTATGAAGCCAATAATTGGCAAGCTCTTTTCCTGTTAATGCCTTTGCTACAGCTCGTGTATTTTCATGGTGAGGAAAGATAAGGTCTCTTCCGCTGGTAAAGAAATCAAAATTTTCTCCCAAATACCTTAAGGCAATACAAGCACAATGAATGTGCCAGGTTGGTCTTACTCGCCCAATAGGGGTGTCCAAGAAATATCCTGCTTTCATTTCCAAAATATGTACCCTCTTTAATAGGGCAAAATCAAAGGGTTCTTCCTTTTCATATTCTTCTGTGTCAATAGTTATTCCTGGTTTCAAGCTCTTTAAATCCACCTTAGCAAGCTTTCCATAATCAGGAAATCTTGAAATATCAAAATAGAGGGCAGAAAACCTTTCATAGGCTTTGTGCTGCTCATAGAGCTTAAAGGCAAGATTTTTCATATCCTCTAAATACTCACTTACCTTGGGATAGGCCTGAGCCTTTTCTATTCTTAAAAATTCAAGATCTTCAAAAAATTCCTTCTCAACCTCAGCTGTCAATTCTTTCAAAGGCTTATTCTCTTCTAAAGCCCTCTTTATGGTTTTATCATCAAAATCCGTGAGATTAACTATATGGAAAATTTGGTATCCCTTTAATTTGAGATATCGTTTGAGAATATCTGCGGTTAAAAGTCTTCTGTAGAGACCTATATGAGGTCTTAGGTTTAGGGTTGGTCCACAGGTATATATTTTTACCAAAGGAGGCTCCTTAGGAATAAAGGGCTCTTTTTTCTGCGAAAGGGTATTAAATATAATAAGATCTCTATCTATTTCTTTTCTTTCAAAGGTCCAAAGAGGGGTAGAAAGATATCTTTCTCCATTATCGGGAAAAATTACCACAATTAAACCTTCTTCAATTTCTTGGGCAAGTTTCAGAGCTCCCGCCAAAGCTGCCCCAGAGCTCATTCCCACAAAAATTCCCTCTTTTTTAGCTAGCCATCTTGCCATCTCATAGGCTTCCTCATCATGCACATTAATGATCTTATGAAGTATTTTTCTATCAAAAATACCAGGTGGAAAAGATTCTTTCATATTTTTAAGGCCTTGAATTTTATGACCTGGAAAAGGCTCAATTCCAACTACTTTAAAGGGCAATTTATTATCTAAGGCAAACCTTGCTATTCCCATGGCAGTGCCTGTTGTTCCCAGGGCAGAAACCACATAAGTTACTTTCCCTTCTGTTTGAGCCCAAATTTCTGGCCCTGTTGTTCTATAATGCATTTGCCAATTTGCAGGATTATTAAATTGATCAGGGCAAAAATATTTCTCAGGCTCTGCTCTAACTAAATCATAAACAAACTCAATAGCTCCATCAGTGCCCTTTTGCGCTGGCGTTAATATAATTTCTGCACCAAAGGCTTGCATTACCTTCCTTCTTTCTATAGAGGCAGACTCAGGCATAGCTATTACACAGCGATACCCCTTAGCAGCACATACCATAGCTAAGCCTATTCCTGTGTTCCCACTTGAAGCCTCTATTACTACCTTATTTGAAGTAAGAAGACCTTTAGTCTCTGCCTCTTCAATCATGGCTAAAGCTATTCTATCCTTTACAGAACCTCCAGGGTTTTGTCCCTCTAATTTCCCCCAAATTTCTACAGAACTCTTGACTTTTACTCTATTTAGTTTAATTATAGGGGTATTCCCGATTTTTTGTAAAATACTATGAAAGCGCATAAGCTTTTCCCTCTTGAGTTGCTCTCCATATTCTATATTATTTTTCTTTTCTCTCAAGCCTTTGCCTTCTCTCCGATTAAAAGTAATACCTTTATTTACTTTGAAAACCAAAGTTATCAAATCAAAGAAAAGGATACCTTAGTTGACTTAGCTGTAAAATTTAACCTTGGATATCTGCACTTAGTACTTGCCAATCCTGAAATTGATCCCTGGGTCCCTCCTGTAGGGCATAAAATCCTTCTTCCCTATCAAATTCTTCTCCCTGAAGAATTCCTTTTCTCCGAAAAGGAATATGTTCTAATCAATCTACCTGAATTTCGCCTCTATCATTTTCGTAATAAAACTTTTAGAGTCTATCCCATTGGTATTGGTGATGAAGGTAAACTTCCTCCTTTGGGAAAATATTATATCCGTCACAAAAAAGAAAAGCCTTACTGGTATCCTCCACCCTCTATAAGAGAAGAGGATCCAGAACTTCCTGAGGTTGTTCCGCCAGGCCCAGACAATCCTATGGGAAATTATGCACTTTATCTGGATAAAGGCCTATATGCCATCCATGGAACAAACAAACCAGAAAGTATTGGAAGAAGAACTACCCATGGCTGCTTTAGACTTTACCCCGAAGATATAAAAACACTCTTTCAGCTCCTTCCTTTAAAAACCCCTGTATATGTAGTTTATGAACCTTATAAAATTGCTATTATGAAGAATAAAATTTACTTACAGGCATATCCCGATATAGAAAAGAAAATCAAAAATCCTCTTCCCTATCTTCTTAAAAAGCTTGATCAATTGACAGCTTCAAAAGGGTTAACCTATCAAGTAAATTTACTTACCCTTGAAAAAATATTAACCAAACCAGATGGCTTAATCCATATAATAGGAAAAGTTAAAGAGAAAACCTCTTCTTTTTAGGAAACCATAAAAAAGTTATAGCCCGTGATTCTACTTCCTCTAATATACCTAATTGATAAATGCTTTTTAGGACATCTATATGGAGTTTATGCCCAGAACAATAAGCTTCAACTTCAGCTAACAATGTTCCTCCCAAAACATAGAGATCACCAATTAAATCTAAAATTTTATGTCTAACAAATTCATCAGGAGCTCTTAGACCCTCTGCATTAAGGACCTTTTCCTTGTCCATTATAATTGCATTAGATAAATTGCCCCCTTTTATAATCCCTTTTTTCTTCCTTTCCTCAAGGAGCTCCTTAAAACCAAAAGTACGGGCAAAGGAAATTTCCTGAATATATGCTTGAGTAGAGGAAATATATTCATATTCTTGTTCTCCAATGAGAGGGTGCTCAAATTTTATTTTTGCTTTGATCTTAAGTTGCAAACTGGGAATAAATTTTATTTTGCCTATCCCATTTTCCATTTCAAAAGGCTTCTTTAATATAAATTTACGCTTAGGTGCTGGTAAAAATCTATAGCCCCTTTCTTGAACCTTTCTTAGAATGGGAAACACAGAACCATCTAACAGAGGAATCTCTTCTCCATAAACCTTAATAAGCACATTATCTACCCCAAGCCCATGTAAAAGCGATAAAAGATGCTCAATTAATAATATATTATGCTTACCATCAGTAATAAGGACTGCTCCCTCTAAACCAAAAACCCTATCTATAGAAAGTTTTATTCGTGGAGAATAGGGAAGATCTGCCCTTTCAAAAATAATTCCCTCATTCTCTTTTAAAGGATGAAGTTCCACCCTAATTTCTTTGCCAGTAAAAATACCCTCTCCTTCAAAAACTACTTTATCCGCTAAGGTTCTTTGATATTCCATCCCCTCTCACCTAATTCAAAATAATAAATCTTTTTATATTAAATATCAATTTTTATGCCCATGAAAAGGTTTAGCTATTTTTGTTTTCTCTTTAAATAGAAGAAGTTTATCTGTATTTTTTAAACCACACCTGAGGATTTTAACATACACTAAAGGGATTAAGAAAAGGTATAAGTTTTTTTACCAAGTATGACAGCTTTAACTTTTCCCTTGATTTTTTTTCCCAAAAGAGGGGTATTTTTACTCTTTGATTGGATGGTATTTTCAGTGACAACCCATTCTTCCTCTGGATTAAATATCACAACCTCTGCTTCGGCTCCTTTCTTAAAGCAGGGAGGATCAATTTTTAATACTTTGGAAGGATTGGTTATAAGATAGCTTAATAGTTTTAGAGGGGTTAAAAGATCTTCTCTAACTAAATTAAAGCTTAAAGGTAATAGAAATTCAACCCCTATCATACCAAAACTTGCCAGATTAAACTCTATTTCCTTTTCTAATGAACTATGAGGTGCATGGTCGCTGGCAATAACCTCTATCAATCCTTCTTTCAAAGCCTCTTTTATAGCTATAACATCATCATTACTTCTTAATGGAGGATTTACCTTAGCATTAGTATTATAATTATCTACTTCTTCTTCAGTTAAGGTAAAATAATGAGGGCAAGTTTCTGCAGTAAAGGGTACTCCTTCTTCTTTTGCCCATCTAAGGAAAGGAATATTCTCTTTTACTGAGAGATGAGCTAAGTGTATAGGAGTTCCTGTTTCCTTAGCTAATAAAAGATCTCTAACCACAGCTATGGTCTCACTAATACTTGGAATTCCCTTAAGCCCGAGTTTTGCAGAAAACACCCCTTCATTTATCTGTCCGAGCTTGCTAAGTGTGGGATCTTCACAATGAGAGATAATGGGCAAATCGAAACTTTTTCCATAAAGTAAAGCCCTTTTCATTAACTCAGAGTTTGCTACCCATTTTCCATCATCAGATAAGGCAACAGCCCCTGCCTCCTTTAATCTTCCAAATTCTGTGAGTTCACTTCCTTCTAATTTTTTTGTAATGGCAGCTATAGAATATACCTTGACCCATGCTTTTTCCTTAGCCCTCTCCAAGATATAAGCAGTAACCTCTGGGGAATCATTAGGCGGCTTAGTATTTGCCATACAGGCAACTCTTAATACCCCACCATAAAGAGCAGCTTTTGTTCCAGACTCTATATCTTCCTTCCATTCCTCACCTGGTTCTCTAAGATGCGTATGGATATCAACAATACCAGGAAAAACAAGATAATCCTTTGCCTCTATGACTTCTGCCTTTTCTGTAAGGTCTATTCTTGCCTCTACACCTTTTATTCTTCCCTCCTCAATGAGTAAATCTCCTACAAAATCAAGCCCTAAGGTTGGATCTAAAATCCTACCTCCTTTAATTAAAATTTTCATGATCCTATTCTCCACTCAGAAGAGTTAATAAAACTGCCATTCTTACAGCAACTCCATTTTCCACCTGTTCTAAAATTACCTGAAAGGGATACTTTTCCAGTTCATAAGAGAGCTCAACTCCCCAATTAATAGGTCCTGGATGCATAAGCAAAGCCTCTTTTTTAATAAGTTCTAAGGATTTTGGCTTTAATCCAAAATAGGTAGCGTATTCAAGTAAGGAGGGAATTTGCGCTTCACCATGTCTTTCTTTTTGAATCCTTAAAGCTATAACTACATCAGCATCTTGTAAAGCCTCTTCTATTTTGTAGCAAACTTTAAAATGACCTGGTTTAATTTCATAGTAAGAGCTCTCTTTAGGTTCTGGAAGGAGATGAGCTGGTCCACTAACATATATTTTAGAGCCCATTTTTTGGAAGGCAAGGATATCTGAATGGGCTACACGACTATGTTTTATATCACCAATTATAGCTACTTTTAAGCCAGATAGAGTTCCAAGCCTTTCTTTTACTGTCAACAAATCAAGAAGTGCCTGTGTGGGGTGTTCATGCATTCCATCTCCTGCATTCACAATAGGAATTTTCAAATGCTTAGATAAAAAATGTGGTGTTCCTGAATAAGAATGTCTTATCACAAGAAGGTTCACCCCTAAGGCACAAAGATTTTTTACAGTATCTAAAAGGCTCTCCCCTTTCTCAAGGCTACTTCCTTTAGGAGAAAAACTCATGCTTTCTGCAGATAACACTTTACAAGCCCTTTCAAAGGAAAATTTAGTTCTCGTAGAGGGTTCGTAAAAAAGAAGCAAAATTAATTTTCCTCTAAGGGTAGGCACTTTGGGAATAGGTCTTTTTAATATCTCCTTTAAAGTTTCCGCTAATTCTATAATCTCATTAATTTGAGATGCAGACAAACTATATATATCTAAAAGATTCTTCATAAATTTAAATCCAAAGTTTTTCTTTGATATAATTAACTATCTCTTCAGGTTCATCCAAGACTTTAAAAATTTCTAAATCTGAAAGACTGATTTTTTCAGTAGGCAAAAGGGTTTTTGAAAACCAAGTATAAAGTGGTTTCCAAAAGGTTTTATCTACAAGCACTATGGGTACTGGACGAATTTTTTTGGTTTGCACCAAGGTTAAGATCTCAAACATTTCATCCATAGTCCCGTATCCGCCTGGAAAAAAGACAAAGGCAACAGAATATTTAGCTAACATAACCTTTCTAATAAAGAAGTATTTAAACTCTAATCTTAGATTGGCATAGGGATTAGGCTCTTGTTCCATAGGAAGTTTTATATTGAGCCCAACTGAGTATCCTCCTGCTTCGGCTGCTCCTTTATTTGCAGCCTCCATTATTCCTGGACCACCTCCAGTTATTACAGAAAAACCAGCCTGCACTAATAATCTTCCCAAGGTCTCTGCCTTTTGATAATCAGGACTCTCTGGTTTTGCCCGTGCTGACCCGAAAATAGTTACACCTGGATATGCCTTTGGTAATACCTCAAAGCCTTCTACAAACTCCGCCATAATTCTAAATAATCTCCAGGACTCTTTAGCTTGAAGCCCTTCAAGAACATATTGCCTTTCTTCTTCAAAACGCGCCTTTAGTGTATCTTTATCCAAGGGCATTGTTTTCCCTCATAACCCTTAATGATTTAGGTTCCCAATTAAAGTGATAAAGGAAAAAGTTTTCAATTAGAGAAAAGATGCCTTTTCTTTCTTCTACACTTAAGCTGCTCATATATTCTTTTACTTCTTTAAGTTTTTTTATTCTACCAATCTTTCTTAAAAGGTCAATCTGCTTTAAGGTGAGCCCTGTTGCTGATAAATCCTTGCAGGAAAAACATAATAAACCTCCCTTAGAAATAGAGAAATAAAAAATCTTTTTTGGAGAGCTTCCACAATTTACGCAAGTGTCTAAATAAGGCGAAAGGCCACAAATCTGCAACCACTTAAATTCCCAAAAAAATTTATCCTCAAAAGAAAAAGGTGTCTCATCCATCTCTTTTAAGACCTCAACTATAAAATTAAAATCCTCTCTTTTTAAAAAAGGTGGATTTGTAAAGGACAATACTTCTGCTATGTAGGAAAATAAATAAAACCTCTTTAAATCTCTCCAGGGGCTCTCTAGCATATAAAAAAGATCTACTCTTTCCAAAATTAAATACTGCCCCTTTTTAGGTTTTCTCAAATGGGCTCTTAGATAGGTCAAATCTTCTAATAAATTAAGAAATCTTTTTTTTGACTTTTGAGCACCCTTGGCTATAGCTTTTATTCTACCCCGAGGTGTAAAAAGAGTTACTAAGTAGTCTATCTCTTTTATCTGAATTTTATCTAATATAAGAGCTGGAAGGGTAAAGAGCACACCTACAAATAAACCTTTACAAACTTACTTTCCTTTAGCTCTTTAATCCACTTTTCTAAATAATCTTTTGCCTTCTTTTGGAAAAGTTCTTCATATAAATTTTTTCTAATCTCTTCAAAGGTAGGAGGGTTTCCTTCTTCTTTCTTCACCAGTCTAATTATTTGATATACCTCACCTCTTTTAATTGGTTCCAAAAGTTCCCCAGGTTTGAGCTCTTTTAATTGTTCTCTCAAATTTTTCTCTATTTCCTCTTCTTTAAAGGTTTCACTAATATATTGTGTATGTTCTTGATTTTTTTTCCATAGTTCCTGCAAAGATTTTCCCCTAAGGGCACTCTCATATAACTCCTTAACTAAAAGATCTTCTTTTACAATAAGTACCTCTAACTTATACTTAGGAGTAGGATCGTAATTTTTTATATATTCTTTATAAGCCTTCTTGAGTTCATCTTCAGGAATGGCTATTTTTTCTCTAACCATTAATTGAATAAATTTTATCTTTTTTAAGCTATCCTTAAGTTTTTCTTTTTCTTCTGGAGTTAATTCCCTTTTTTCTTTATTTAACTCCTCTTTAAAAAACTCAGCTACTTCCTCATCACTCACTTTTATGCCGTATTTTTTTACCTCTAAGCCTATCACTGTATCTTCTATCCATTGCTCCAGAAGATCTTTCCTCAATTTTTCTCTAATCTTATTTAGTTCCTCTGGAGGTAGCTCTTTTTTTATAAAATGGTGATAGTAATTATCTACCCTTTGATCCAATTCATAAAGGGTAAGGACCTCATCTCCTACTACTGCAACAATCTTGTTTATAGTAGTAGCATAAAGTAAGGCATATGAAAATAAGCTAAAAAGTAAGAGAAGACTTATTAATCTTTTCATAAATCCCTTATTCAAGGGATAGGGTTACATAATATCTACCTTTAGGGCTTCTTATTCCAAGCAAAATCCTCTTTTTTGTCTTTGCCTCTTTGAAAACCTCAAAAAATTCTACAGAATTCGTTATTCTTTTTTTATTAATTTCATCAATCACAAGTCCTGGTGTAAGGCCAGCATAATCTGCTGGACTATCAGGATAAACTTCTGTAATAACTACACCTTTTATATTGGGAGGTATCCCTAAACGTTTAACCAAATCAGAAGTAAGGTCTGCTATAGCTAAACCAAATTCTGCTAAGGTATTTTCCAATTCTTCCCTTTCTGCCTTGGAAGTGATATAACCCTTTTTTGGTGGCTCAATAACCACTGATATTTTTTTCTTTTCATTACCCCTCAAAATTTCTAATTCAGCTTTGGTACCAGGTTTTAAAAGCAGTACTTGGCTTCGTAATTCCGAAGCACTTTTAACAGGCTTCCCATTAATACTAAGGATTACATCCTTCTCTTTTAATCCAGCCTTAGCTGCAGGAGAATCGGGAACTACTTCAGTTATTAAGACCCCTTCAGAGACTTTTATACCAAGTTCCTTCGCTAAAGAGGGAGTTAAATCTTGTATGATGACACCTAACCAACCTCTTTCTACTTTTCCATGTGTTTTTATTTGTTCTATAACTGCCTTAACAATATTAATAGGTATAGCAAACCCTATTCCCATATAACCACCAGATCGAGAAAAGATAGCTGTATTTATTCCAATTACTTCACCTTTAAGATTAAGGAGAGGTCCCCCAGAGTTTCCGGGATTAATAGCTGCATCTGTCTGAATATAGTCTTCAATATCTGTAATCCCAATACCACTTCTACCCTTAGCACTAATAACACCCACTGTCACTGTATGAGTTAGCCCAAAGGGATTACCAATAGCGATGACCCATTCCCCTACTCTAATCATATCGGAATTCCCTAAGGGTAAAGTCGGTAAATTTTGTGCCTCTACCTTAATTACAGCAACATCTGAAAAAGGATCACTACCCACTACTTT
This sequence comes from Caldimicrobium sp., assembly GCA_046295835.1. Classification (GTDB taxonomy): domain Bacteria; phylum Desulfobacterota; class Thermodesulfobacteria; order Thermodesulfobacteriales; family Thermodesulfobacteriaceae; genus Caldimicrobium. The sequence continues at coordinate 6,415 of JBKBMM010000001.1, read as the reverse complement.
GCCTTGAAAAATTCTACCATCTAAGAGTTTTACTGTAATTTTTTGAGCTTTTTCTATTACATGATTGTTAGTTACTATATAACCATCTTTAGAAATGATAAACCCAGTTCCTGCGCCTCTTTCTCTATACTTAGGTGGTGAAAAAAATCTCCTAAAAAATTCATCTCCAAAAAAGTCAAAGGGAAAGGAATGAGGTGGTGAAGAAACAACCCTTTCTGTTTCTATATATACCACTGCAGGTGCTGACCTTTCAGCTATAGTCGAAAAGGCTATAGAAATTTTTTGCGCAAGTTGAATGTTCTCATCTTGAAAAATTTTGCCATCCTCAGCAATTACTCCCTGTGTTTTAAAAAAATGCTGATAAATTTCCTTGGCAAAAAGCCCCAAGGTAAAAAATAATAGCATCAACCCTATCAATTTATAACTGCTTGACTTTTTCATATAAAAGATCACCTCCCAGGGTATAAATTTTTGAGATCACATACTCAAGGATTACTTTTAAATTTACCACATCCTCTTTATTATATAAAATAAGTTTTTGTAATGCTCTACTATCTTTTTCTTCTTGCCATTTTTTCCAAAGTTTTACAGCATCATATCCATTCATGCCCTCTGTTTTTCTCTCGATTCCAAGAGCCTTCTCTACCTTCTTTAACCCACCCTTTATTCCAATTAGTGTAGTATAATAATATAAATCCAAATGGTATTTAGGATAAACCTGTTCAGAAAAAGTTTTCTTGATAAAGGGGATATCAAAATTTTCTCCTCCAAAGGTGATCCAAAAGGGAGTAGAAGTTAAAAAGTAAAGCACCTTTTCAAAATTTACTCCCCTCACAAAGGCATAATACCTATTATCTTTGTAAAGACCTATCAAGGTAATTTCGTTTCTCTCTTTTGACAGCCCCTCTGTCTCTATATCTAAAAAGAGCACCTGGTTTTTATTCTTTAAATAGTACTCAAGTAATTTTAATTTCTCCTTCACCTTTTCCCTTACCTATAATCTTAATATATCTTAGGCGAATATCTTTTGCTCAACTCTTCTATATTTTTCTCTAACAAAATCCTTTCCTTTTCTACTTTTATATCCTCTTTAATTTTTTCTTTTACCTTTTCATAGGGAAGCTGAGAAGGTGGAACCTTTTTAACAACCTTTACTATATGAAATCCATAAGGAGAACGAATAGGTTCACTAATTTCTCCTATTTTAAGTTTAAAAACCTTTTCTTCAAACTCTGGGATAGTCTCCCCTTTTTTAAGAATTCCTAAGTCTCCTCCCTTTTCTCTGGAAGCGGCATCATCGGAATGCATGCGGGCTAATTCCTCAAAAGAGGACCCCTTCAATAATTGAGCCCTTATTTGTTTGGCTTTGTTTAAAGCTTTGTCCAAAGTGGTTTTATCTGCCTTTTCTGGCACATAGATTAGAATATGCTTTAAATGTATTGCCTCAGGCTCTTTATATTTGTCTTTATTTTTTTCATAGAAGGTTTTCATTTCCTCCTCTGTAAAACTGATTTGAGAAAGTTTTCTTTTCAAATATTCTTCAGCAAGGATCATCTTTTCAGCTTCAAAAAGCTTTTTCTTGACCTCTTCATTATCCTTAAGATTATCTTCCTTTGCAGCTAAATAAAGCATAGTGATGTTTACCCATCTTTCAATAAGGCTTTTTTGAATTTGTGGTTTTAACTCGGGTTTTACTTTAAGAATTTCAATCACTTGAGGCTCATTCTTCATAAGGTCTTCTAAGTCTTTTTCATACAATTTATATGGCCCTACTTCTGCAACCACTTTTTCCGCATAAACTCCTTTTACCTTAAAACCTATTAGGATGAAGAAACAACAACTCACAAGAAAGATAAATTTTTTCATAAATCCTCCTTTTAGCTTTTAATTTTCTTTCTTGGCGGATAGTATCCAGAAGGAGCAGAAACACCTGGATAGATCACAGAATCTCTCCCTATGAGAGTTCCTGGCTGTAAAACACTATTACAGCCTGTCTGGACTCTATCACCAAGAATTGCCCCCATTTTTCTTAATCCTGTATTTATTTTTTTTCCTTTAATTTCTATAGAGATTTCTTTCCCATAAAACTTTAAGTTAGCAAGTTTTGTGCCTGCCCCGAGATTAACTTCAGCTCCAAGGATACTATCCCCAACATAGGCAAAATGGGCTGCTTTGGCACCTTTTAAAAAAAGGCTATTTTTTACTTCTGTTGTATGCCCTATTACTGCACCTTTTCCGGTATAGACACTACCTCTTACATAGGCAGAATGCCTGATTTTGGTCCCTTCAGAAAAATAACATGGTTCTTCTATATACGCAAAGGGTTCTACAATTGTCTTCTCACCCAAGTAAATTTTTCTACCATTAATAAAGGCCCCTGCCATAATAAGTGCTCCCTTAATTTCTTCTCCCCTAAAGTAATAATTAGTCCCTTCTTTTATTATTTCTTCATAAGGAATAACCATGCCCTCGGTAGTTATAAAAAGCGGCTTTGGAAGAGGAGTTTCAACAGGAACTAATCTTGGAAGGGGGGATAAAATACTATAAAGATATTCTTTAAGTTCCTTTAGAACTTCCCAGGGTGCCTTCCTTTGAAGGAGTTCTCCTAAAAATTCCTCTCCCAAATTTTCAAAAAATTCTTCTCTTAAACTTTCCCAAAGCATTTATAGTTTTATTATACACCTATCAATAGATCTTGTCAAAAAGATTTTTTGAATTAAAATATAATAAAACTTTTGCCCCTGTAGCTCAACGGGATAGAGCAGCGGATTTCTAATCCGCAGGTTGGGGGTTCGAGTCCCTCCGGGGGCGTGTTTATTTAATACAAGTCCCATTAAAAGAGAGGTGAAAAATGAAAAAAGGTATCCATCCTGAGTATTATGAAGAGGCTGTAATTAGATGTGCATGTGGAAATGAAATTAGAGTAGGCTCAACCAAAAAGGAAGTGAGAGTTGAGGTTTGTTCCAATTGTCATCCCTTCTTTACTGGAGAAGCTCGCTTTGTAGATACAGAAGGAAAAATAGAAAAATTTATGAAAAAATATGCCCAATTTTATAAAAAAGAAGAAGCTTAATTCCCTTTTATGAGCCTCTCAAGATTTTATTTAACTAAGCTTCAAGCATTAGAAGAAAAGTATATTGATCTTTCTCATAAGCTTTCAGACCCAGAAATTATGTCTAATCAAGAACTATATGCTAAACTTGCTAAAGAATTAGCCTCCTTAGAGGAGATAGTAAAAACCTATCAAGAATATAAAAAATGTCTCAAAGAATTAGAAGAAAATAAAGATCTTTTAGAAAAAGAAAGTGATGAAGAGTTTAGAATTTTGATAAGAGAGGAGCTTAAAGGTCTTGAAAACAAATTAGAAGAGCTTGAAAAAATAATTCCCCTCTTGCTTCTTCCCAAGGATCCTAATGATGAAAAGAGCGTCATTCTTGAGTTAAGGGCAGGAGCAGGTGGAGAAGAAGCAGCCCTTTTTGCTGGAGAGTTACTAAGAATGTATCAAAGATATGCAGAAAGAAAGGGTTGGAAATTTGAGCTTTTAGATGCGAATGAAACAGGTTTGGGTGGTTTTAAAGAAGTGATTGCCCGTATTGAGGGTAAAGGTGCCTATAGCAGGCTTAAATTTGAAAGCGGTGTGCATAGAGTTCAAAGAGTTCCTATTACTGAATCGGGAGGAAGAATTCATACTTCAACAGTTACCGTGGCTATTCTTCCAGAAGTTGACGAAGTAGAGGTAGATATTCGTCCTGAAGATTTAAAGATTGAGACTATGCGGGCAGGTGGACATGGTGGACAACATGTAAATAAAACAGAAAGTGCAGTAAGAATAACCCATCTCCCCACAGGGATTGTGGTTAGTTGCCAAAATGAAAGAAGCCAACATCAAAACAAAGTTACAGCTCTAAAAATTTTAAGAGCCAAACTCTACGAATTAGCTCAACGGGAGCAAATGGAAAAGCTTCAAAAGGAAAGAAAGGCTCAAGTGGGTTCAGGAGAAAGATGTGAAAAAATTAGAACCTACAATTTCCCTCAAAACCGTGTCACTGACCATCGTATAGGGCTTACAATTTATAACCTTCCTGAGGTCTTAGATGGAGACCTGGATGAAATAATTGATGCACTTATCACCCATTTCAGAACAGAAGCCCTTAAAAAAGAAGAATCTCTTAGTTTGGCAGCTTAAAATGAATTTATGATTACTCATTATTCTTTTGGTCAACTTATTTACAAAAATGTTCTTTATTCCAAAGACTTAATCATTCTCTCTAAATCAGGTGAGGAAAAAATTATTTATCCATGGTGGAGAAAAGAGGGTCATCTTCTTCAGGTAGAAGATTTGGAAGAGGTTTTCCTTTATAAACCTTTTTATTTAATTGTGGGAAGAGGTGCAAGTGGGGTGATGCAAATTTCACTTGAAGTTAGAGAAAGAGCTAAGAGAGAAAATATCTTTTTAGAAGATTATCTTACTCAAGATGCTATATCGCGTTTTAATGAACTACTCTCTAAAGGTGTACCCTTAGCAGGTGCCTTTCACCTAACCTGCTAATTTATTCCCATCTCCAAGGATTATTTTTTACAGGCTCTCTTGCTCTTTGAGGTTGCGTAGGAGGAATTGGGCTAATTGGATTTTCGGTGTGTGGGGTTTGTGCTTGAGGAGATGGTGAGGGTTGAGGAATTGGTAAGGTTCCTTGAGATGGATTTATTTGAGGAACCGTTTGTACTTGAGGCGGAGGAGTTTGGATTCTTTTTTCTTTTCCAAAGGGCCAGATAGCACTTTTCATTTTTGAGAGCAATCCCTCATCTTGTGGTGAGGCTTGATAATAGTAATAAGGAGGGGGAGAATAATTGTAATAAGGTTGGGGTGGATAATAATACATATAGGGAGGTGTTTCTTTAGGAGTTTTTGTAGAGTTATCCCTTTCCTCTTTAGCTATACCTATTTTAGGCTGAGCCCCACTAAGATCTATCACAACATCCTTGGTTAAACCTTCATAAGCAGGGTCTCCTAACCCTCCAAAACGAGGTTTTGCTTTTTCAACAGTATTTTCCTCCTTGGGTGGTCTAATAGGATAAAGAGGATAGCCAAAATATCCTCTTTCTGGATGAGCTCTGCCATAGGCATAAGCTTGACCTCCAAAAGGAAGAGCAAGCTCTTCTTGATAAAAATCTTCCTCCTTTCCTTCTATATATCTCTTTGCTTTTTTGGCAAAGCGAGTTAATTGCGGTATTACTTCAGATAGTCCTTTTATTTCCTGAAAAAATTGAACTGGTTTTTTCTCCATACTTAAATCCATAACTTGTGCATCAATACTTACCACATCACCTAAAAGAGTAATACTTCCCCAAATTACATAATCAGCCCCTATCCTTTTTGCAATTTCTTCCGCAACTTTTTTATCAAGGGAAGTATAGTTTTTAAGTTCACTTTCTATTTTATCCAACTCTATTACTTGAATTTTATTTGGAGTAAAAAGTCTACTTGTTAACATCTCAGGCAAGGCTTTTTTTAGGAAAGATATATCTTGCTGGGCATATATTTCAAAGGGAAGAACTAAGACCTTTTTTGTTTCCTCTGTATGTCCAAACTTTACTGTAAGAAAGAGTAAAAAAAGGATTATTACCAATAATTCCCTTTTCATAGTTTGTCCTCTTTTTTCTTATAAATTAAAACTAAAAATAAAAAAAACAATAGCTCTTATCTTGTGTATTCCAAAAAGTGAATTATATTTTCATTGAAAAAAGTAAATTGGGAGGGGTGCCCGAGTGGACGAAGGGGGCGGCCTTGAAAGCCGTTGAGGGAGCTTGCTCTCCCTCCGGGGGTTCGAATCCCTCCCCCTCCGTAAATTAAGTTATACTCTTTTCTAAAGTTATGCTTAATTTCTTTTCCAAATTCAAAGGCGATCCTTCTAAGTCACAAGACTCCTCTGAGCCTATTAAAAAGGGCCTTTTTGAACGCTTTAAAGAGGGTCTTTCTAAAACAAAAGAGAAATTTACTTCTGTATTAGGAGAAGTTTTTGAGGTTGATAGGTTAATTGATCAGCAAGTTCTTGAGGAAATAGAAGAAAAGCTCATTTTAGCTGATTTAGGCGTGGAAACAACCCTTTTTCTTCTTCAACCCTTCAAAGAAAAACTTTTAAAGGGAGAGCCTATAACCTCAAAGGAATTTAAAAGGGCCTTAAAAGCAGCTATGCTTGAGCTTATCAAGGAATATTCTAAACCCTTTCCCCCTTTAAATAAACCTGCCGTTCTCTTTTTCTTAGGGGTAAATGGTGTTGGAAAAACTACCACTATAGCTAAGCTTGCAGATAGATATAAAAAAGAGGGCTTCTCTATTCTTTTAATAGCAGGAGATACCTTTAGGGCTGCTGCTATTGATCAATTAAAGTCTTGGGGAGAAAGACTTAATGTGCCA